>RKRO01000123.1 GCA_007571355.1 Candidatus Poribacteria bacterium
ATTTTCTCTGGATTCGTTACCAATCGGACAGTCGTAATTTTGGGATCTGTCAGCACATTGTCAATCCCTTCGAGTTTATCAAATAGGTCTTGTATATTTTGGAAATAGTTGTCCCGTGGAATAGGAACTGAACTGACCTTTTCAATTAGGGGACCGGCGACCTTCGCCAGCCCGCGCTCCAATTTGAAGATGTGGTTCATATACCACTCTAACGTCGTGGGGATACTAACGAACCGGAGCGATTCACCGGTAGGTGCGCAGTCGAGGATAATCACATCGTAACTTTTTTCGCGGACATACTGGTTGATATAGAGCAGCGCGCAAATCTCTTCCATTCCGGGGAACACGGCGATCTCTTCCGCCACGAGGCTGTCAAGGCCTGAACGGTTCAGCAACGAACGGATGTAGTTGTAAACGTCATCCCAGTATTCAATAATGGCTTCTTGGACGTTGATCTCCTGTATCCAGAGATTCTCACGGATTCGGATATGCTTCTCTTTTTGCTGATAGACGAGTTTTTCATGGATATCAAAAGCGTCGCGGAGCGAATGTGCAACATCCAACGAGATAACGATCGTCTTATAGCCGAGTTGAGAAAGTTTGATACCTGTAGCGGCGGCGATGGTCGTTTTGCCGACCCCGCCCTTGCCGGTATAAAGGATAATTCGCATGTCTGATTCCCATAAGTCAGAAGTTTAGATTTCACCGTTTATAGTATAACATGAAAGAAACCCGCATGCAAGGAAGCACTGAAAATGGAGTGTGTAAAGTTTTAAGGGGCAGTTATTGTCCGGTGCCGAGTGTGATACGAAGACACATCGTGCTGGAACGGCATCCAGCATGAAGATAACACCGCCGGTGAAAATCAGAGTGAGATCAAGTGTCGGGTGCAGGCGATCCATCTACGATGTCCGGGTGCCATCTGCTCTTTGTAGAGGTAACTGGTAACAGCGAAGACACCAAGCATCCAACACCATGCATCCCTGTCTCCAAAGCCTGCGGCACTCCGTTCGATACTTCCTGGGAACGTTGCCAACAGCACGCCCACAATCGCGGCGAACATCACGCCATAGCAGCCGGTGAGAAAGAGAACATCGAGTCCGAGTGTCCAACAGAGAGCTGGAAGATACAGTTGTATCTGATACAAGGACCACCACGGAAAAAGTTTTTGTGTATAGGCGATGGCATAAGAGAAGAGCGAGAGCAGCTGCGTGTTATCTCTACCAAGGGGCAGCCAGCGGTGCGTATCGCGTGCGGGGAGGTATCCTATTTCTGCAATCATTTCGACCTGCCCTCTGAAAAGAAAAGCATCGTAAGACGTAAACTGTTCGGTAGGGATACGATCTGCCCCTTGGATGCGGATCCAGAAGGCGAGGCACAGAACACCAAAGAGAATGACACCGGCAAAGATGTGTTTGAAAAGTGGATGTTTGCTGAGATTTTTCCATCTACGGGGTGGTAATTGCATCCGAAATCCTACCGGTAATCGTTAAAAAACACCCTCCTTCTCCAGATTCTCTATAACTTCAGCACCCCACGGAGTGTTCCAGTTTTTTTGCGCGAGGGCTTTTGCTGCAGCGCGTAACTGGGCACGGAATGGCGCAGGCACTTCTGCAAGAAGTGCGTTGTATCGAGCCTGAAACTCACTCTGCATGGCATCGATCCGTTCACCGAGAGCTTCAAAGGCTGCCTCCGTGGGATAGCGGGATAGCCACTCTTCAGGCGGGACGGAACCCAGCTCGACAATATCCGGATATTTGGCATCTAATTCTGCAGAGAGCTCCTTCATCTTTTCATCCCATTTCACGCGCCATGCATCCTGTTCTAATTCGTCTAATTCCTCGAGAGGGAGATCTTCGGTTTCCAAGTCAGCAAGTGCCTTCTCAACTGCAGCGCGCGTCTCGTCATCTCTGTGATTTTGAGTGCGCGGCGCGTTATCCGTATAGAAAACGCCTTGTTTCTCTAACATATCAGCAACCTCACTATTCCAGTGTTGGGCGACGTGGGCTTTTGCTAAAACGAGGAAATTAGACCGAGACTGTGCTGGTATTTTTGCGATCAGTGAGTGGATTCTTGACTTAAATTCACTGGATACCTCGGTTGGATAGCGAGATACCCACTCTTCAGGCGGGACGGTAGCTAACTCTACAAGGTCGGGGTATTTGGCATCCAGACTTGTGGAGAGTTCCCTTATCTTTTCAATCCATCCCACGCGCCAGGCAATCAGTTCCATTTCTTTGATTCCTCCCTCAGTGAGAGTCTTATCATTCATGTGGTTCTTGAGATTTTTCATCCCGTTCTCCCTCCATTTCTTATCCGTTCTTATTCTAAATTGACTATCAATCTGCCAACCATCTGATTTGCAACCTCATCGCCCCAATTTTGGGCAGCGACATCGCCTAACAGTGTGATGAACTCAATCTGATGATCGAGGGGCATTTCTGCGACAAGTGCGTCGATCCTCTCCCCAAACTCACTTTGCATAGCATCGATCCGTTCACCGAGTGCTTCAAAGGCTGCCTCGGTTGGATAGCGGGATAGCCACTCTTCAAGTGGGAGGGAACCCAACTCGACAATATCGGGATATTTGGCGTTTAATTCTGCAGTTAAAGCCGCCATCTCTTTCTCTGTCATGCGTTGGGCATGCCAACTATACAGCAGGCCCCCCACGACGATGACACAGAACGCGAACCCGGCTTGTATCAAACGACTTGAAAGTAACTGGTTAAACATCGTATCACCCCTCTCATTGGGCTGGATGGGAAAATGCCGGTCAAACAAGCGGTATGAGCGTTGGCATGCTTTCCATTTCGTTTTGCAGGCTGGTTTCCAATGATATCTGTTTTATGAGAGAATAGAAACCAGTGCTTGCTGTCATTCGCGACTCAAACATTCCAATAGCAGTTCGTTCACGGTGGAGGTTCAGGTAAAACCTGCATCGCCGTCTGCAGAACTTTGAAGAGACGCGTTTTCTTCGTCCATGTCGACAAAATCCGCGATAGATGCAAATTTCAGAAACGAGGCCGGCGGCCAAAGTGACTCGCGTCCTATTTCGTTGAGATTTTTAAAGAAACGCCGTCCTGAGTGGACGTTTGTTTCACTGAAATGCCTTTACTTCGTAAGTCTTCTATATCCGCAGGTGTCATCGCAGGCATATTCTCTAAAGTAGCACCTTTAGATTGCAGCCACTTGTAAAAATCGAGGGTTTTCCGGTTCGACTCACTTGGAAAAAGTTTAAAAGACGCTGTGAGTCCCTCAATCCTTTCTTCAAGTGTCAACGGTTCATTGTTTTCCCATCTCCGATTGTAATCCATGACGATATGGACTTCAGGGATATCGCCGTGTTGTTCAAGAAGCTGCTCATAATGCGCACTGTGTAGTTCATCGGGATCCATTGTTTCCGGGTCGTCTATCAGATGACTTTTGTGTGTCGCGATCTCTTGTGCCTTCTGATCTGTGGCCGGATCCTGCCATGTCTGTGTTGGAGATGCAGCCGCATCCGTTCGCCAGTCATAATCATTGGTTTCTTCAGGTACGGCCGTGTGAACCGGTGCTCGCTCAGTGTTTACCAGACTGCTTTCAGGTTCATTGGTTGCTGGCGTATCCGCTTTTTTCAAAACAGTTTCCTGCTGCGCGGAGGGTTCCGCTTCAGTAGCCCGTTGTTCTCTAGAGGCATCAGGGTGCGAATGCGTATCCACTGTATTGTGCCAGTTTACGGCACTATAAATGCCGAAAGCACCTATAACAATAACCAAAAAACAAAAAGAAAGAAACACTCGTCTTTTCATTGCTCCTATCTCCTCTCCCTACCGCGAAGCGGCAAACATAAATTTAACGCGCCTAAACGCTCGTTTTTTACGATTATACCCTCTGAAAAGAACCTTGTCAAATTAAATTTCCCAAAAATGCATCATTTTAAGAAACCAGGAAATTTTCGTAATTAACGAGCATCAGTCGTAAAAAAATAATTGCTTGCATTAAAACCTAAAATCAGGTACAATATTTCATATAAAATATTATGGGGTGCTCTTACGTGTTTAAGAGCTGAGAAAACACCCATTGAACCTGATCTGGGTCATGCCAGCGTAGGGAAATAGAAAGAAGGACGACGAACGTCTGTCCGTTCTTAAGAGATTTGCGAATCTCTTCTGCTGAGGCGCGGAGCCGTTTCCTTTTGGCATATCCCCAAAACGGAAGACGGCTTTTTTGATTTAAGGAACACGGACGTATGCTCAGTAAATTCGGAGCACCTGTAGCGATCCTATTCGCAGTGTTGGGAATTTGGGAAACCAGCGTGCATATCTTGAATATACCGCGCTACATTCTGCCAGCCCCCTCGAAAATTATGGTGACACTGTTTGTAGAACGCTCACAATTACTGAGACATACGTTTGTCACCTTGGAAGAGATGCTTCTGGGGTTTGCCCTCGCGGTGAGCATCGGCATTCCGTTAGCTGTAGTGATGTTCGAATTTCCGATACTGGAGAAAGCCTTCTACCCGTATGTCATCGGTTCGCAAACAGTCCCGGTGTTTGCGATCGCGCCGCTGTTGGTCCTATGGTTCGGCTTTGGGATTGCCTCAAAAGTCGTTATGGCAGCACTGATTGTGTTCTTCGCCATCGTGCTGAACACCTTAGACGGCTTGAAAGCCACTGATTCGGACACGGTAAATCTATTTCGAATTTTGCGGGCGACTCGGTGGCAGATCCTCTGGAAAGTACGCATCCCGTCGGCATTGCCGTTTATCTGCTCAGGCGCGAAGATCGGTATATCCATCTCCACGATTGGTGCGGTTATTGGTGAATGGGTCGGAGCGAAGGCGGGACTCGGATACCTGATGTTGTATGCGAATGGCCGATTAGAGGTTTCACTCGTATTTGCCGCCATTTTCTGTTTAACACTCTTAGGTTTAAGTCTCTTTGGACTGATGACGCTGTTGGAGCGTTACGTAATGCCGTGGCGACATCAGCACAACACATTAGATGCTCGGTAGGCGTGCCTCACGCATATCGGGGAATTAGAAAGGAAAGTCTCATGAAAGCAGCAATTTACTTAATGTTTCTCATCGGTTGTGGTATACTTTTAACTGGACATATTGGCAGCGACGCGGACAATCATCAGAAGGTTCCCGAAATGGAAAAGGTTACGTTGCTTCTCGATTGGGCACCGAATATAGACCACGCACCGCTTTATGTTGCACAAGAAAACAAAACCTTTACCAAACATGGGTTAGAAGTCGAACTCCTTTGGGGCGGTGACCCGGATGCACCACTCAAATTGGTAGCGGCAGGGAAATATCCGTTTGCTGTGAGTTACCAACAGAGTGTAACGATCGCGCGGGCAAGTGAAGAGGTCTTGCCGGTCAAATCCATCGGCTTACTCGTGGAGCATCCCCTCAATACGATTAGTTTCCTGAAGAAGACCGGCATTAAAACACCTGCAGATTTTAAAGGGAAGAAGATTGGATACACAGTCGCACCGTTGGATGTGCTTCTGTTTAACGCCATCGCTGCGAATGCTGGATTATCCAAAGATGACTACGAATTGATAAACGTCGGTACGAATATTGTGGCACCGATGCTCAGCGGTCAAATTGATGCAGTGATCGGCCCCTTTCGGAATTACGAGATTAACTTGTTGAAACTTGAAGGGGCAGAAGCCGGTTATTTCGCACTGGAGAAGCACGGTATCCCAGACTATTATGAATTGGTCATTATTACGCATGACGCTTATTTGGAAAATCAAGGAGAAACGGCTAAAAAATTGATGCTGGCGATTCAGGAAGCGATTCAATTCACGAAGGAAAAACCGGATGCTGCGCTCCAACTCTTTTTTCAGGCAAACCCGGATGCCAGCAAAGAATTAGAAGCATTAGCGTTTCGGGATACACTCGATGTATTCGCGACAACACAGGTGCAATCCGTGGAAAAATGGGATGCTTTTGCGAAATTCGCTTACGAAAATGGGTTGATCCGCAAAACGGTTGAAGCGAAAGATTGTTTCGTCAATATCTTAGAAGAGTAACTGTTTTCCGTTGAATTCATGACAGACAAGAGGATTATTATCATCGGTGGCGGCGTGATTGGACTCGGTATCGGGTGGCAGCTTGCGAAAGCAGGTGCCGCTGTCGCGATCTATGATCGATCGAAAGCCGGACGTGCTGCCTCTTGGGCAGCCGCCGGTATGCTCGCGCCGCTCGCTGAAGCCCATAGCGAAGAACCAGAACTGCTGAAACTCGGCTGCGAAAGTTTAGACCGCTATCCACAATGGACGGCCGAATTAGAGGCAGACGCAGAGATGTCCATCGGCTACCGGGTGGAAGGCACGCTCATTGTTGGCTTAGAGTCCGACGACACGCACCAACTTCGCCACATTTATGAGGCACAACAACACTTACGGCTTGATGTGAATTGGCTGACAGGACGAGAGGCGCGTGATATTGAGTCAGCACTCTCACCTCGTGTGACGGCGGCGATTCATTGCGCAAGCGACTATCAAGTTGACAACCGCCGCATGGTAACCGCCCTGCAGCGTGCCTACCAAGCGTCCGGTGGAGTGTTGCACGAAAAAAGTGATGTTGAAAGAGTCGTCATCAAAAACGGAATTGTAACCGGTGTTCAGGTTCAAGGTAATTTCCAAGAAGCCGACATTGTTATCCTCTCAGCGGGATGTTGGTCGGCACAGATTGCAGGGATTCCGGATGCAATCGTTCCACCGGTGCGTCCGGTGAAAGGGCAAATGTTGGCACTGCAGATGGAAGAAGGGATCACTATCAATACGGTTATCCGCACTGTCAGAGCACGGTATCCGATGTCGGTGTATCTGGTACCGAGAATTGACGGCAGACTGATTGTCGGTGCCACGAGCGAGGAAATGGGGTTCGACACGCGTTTAACGGTGGGTGGTGTATTTGAGCTGCTTCGCGGCGCGTGGGAGGCGGTGCCAGGTGTTTATGAATTGCCGGTACTTGAGACGTGGGCAGGCTTACGTCCGGGTAGCAGGGACAATGCACCTATACTCGGCAAAACGCCCATTGAAAATCTGATATATGCGACAGGGCACTATCGCAACGGTATTCTGCTCACACCTGTTACGGCCTATGAGATTGCCAAACTGATTTTGACAGGTGAAGCTTCAGAGATCATTGCCCCGTTTCAGTTGGAGCGGTTTTTAAAATAGTAGGCACACGCTGTGTGCCGGAACCACACTCAAAAAACATGAAAATACGCGTGAATGGCGAAGTCAAAGAGGTTCGCCTCAATATAAATGTTTACGATCTGCTCGTCGCTTTAGAACTGGATCCGGTGCAGTCGGGTATCGCTGTCGCTGTGGATCGGGAGGTTATTCCGAAAACAGCGTGGCCGGGAACGGAACTCCGTGAAAATAACGATGTAGAGATAATACGTGCTGTCCAAGGCGGATAACGTATTTCTAAAACTCACCGGTAGGCGAATTGACCTTGAAAGCCCTTGATAGACAGCTTTGTAATCTGCTATACTAATTGAAAAAGCACAGGGATAGACTCGTAGGCACAATACTATGCAAAGCCAAGAGGTTCGTTGGATTCAACGCGCAAATAGTTTTGAGAGGGCTTTGGGGCGATTAAGGGCAGCTGTCAAACTTGCGGAACAACGAAAACTTTCAGACTTAGAAGCACAGGGATTAATACAAGGGTTTGAATACACGCATGAACTCGCTTGGAAGACCTTGAAAAATTTTCTCGAAACACAAGGGGCAATGAATCTTTATGGTTCGCGGGATACGACCCGGATGGCTTTCAGAAACGGACTGATTGAAAATGGCGAAGTCTGGATGGATATGGTTGACAAACGCAATCTAACGTCACATACGTACGACGAAGATACGGCAGCGCAGGTTGTCACGACTATCCGCGATGCTTACTTCGCTGAATTTGAGACGTTGCTTGTACGATTGCAGCGTTTGCGAAAGGAAAGGACTCCTTAAAAATGGAATTCGGTTTGTCTGCACAGACACTCCAAAAAATTCGGGATGTCTTTGCGAACTACCCACAAGTGGAAGAAGCCGTGTTATACGGTTCCCGCGCCAGAGGCGATTATAAAAACGGATCTGACATCGATCTGACGCTTCGCGGTGGGGATGCGCTGACGCACACGATCCTCTCCCGAATCGCAAACGATCTTGACGACCAGCTGCTTCCTTATACGATTGATCTGTCTATTTTTCGGAATATCCGTAACCCTGAGATGGTTGCACAAATTGAGCGTGTCGGCGTGGCACTTTACCAAAAATATGAATAACCATCAGCGGTCAGCCATTCTTGCTAAAAACCGATGGCTGATAACCGACAGCCGTTAAAATGAAGAGAAACCCAAAATGCAAGAACTCAAAATCGCAGACAAAACTTATACATCAAGACTGCTGATCGGAACGGCGGGGTATCCGAATTTCCATGTTATGACAGAGGCTATCGTCGCGAGTGGTGCCGAAATTGCGACGGTGTCAATGCGTCGCGTGAAGTGGACGGATTCATCTGGCGAGAACCTGTTCGCGCTCCTCCGCGAACGCGGTCTGACAATCCTGCCGAATACTGCGGGATGTTTTACAGCGAAAGACGCGATCTTAACAGCGAATCTTGCGCGAGAAGCACTTGAGACCTCGCTTATCAAGCTCGAAGTTATTGGGGACGATCAGACTTTGTTTCCAGATGTGGAGCAGCTGCTCCGCGCGGCGGAAACACTTGTGAAAGACGGTTTCACCGTACTACCGTATTGTAACGACGATCCGATTACCTGTAAGAAATTAGAAAACCTCGGCTGTGCAGCAGTGATGCCACTTGGTGCACCGATCGGTTCTGGAATGGGCATCCGCAACCCTTATAACATTCAGATTATCCGGGATCTTGTGCAAGCACCGCTTATTGTAGATGCGGGGGTCGGGACAGCATCAGACGCAGCGATAGCAATGGAGTTAGGATGTGATGGCATTCTGCTCAATACAGCAGTTGCGAAGGCGCATCGTCCTGTGTTGATGGCGGAGGCGATGAAGAAAGCGGTTGAAGCGGGTAGATCGGCGTTTTTAGCGGGGCGCATCCCGCGGAAACTCTATGCGACTGCCTCAAGTCCACAAACGGGGATGATTGAGTAATGGATGTACAAAAAATGACAGATAATGAGGTTTACCAACTTGGACTCGAAGCACCCGCAGGTAAACTTGACGGTGCTGGCATCTCACGGTTCCTTTTTTCTTTAGGATTATGCCTTCTCACCTTTATACATCTGGGAGCAGGTTACCTCTACGCGCAACTTCAGACCGAACTTGGACAGAGTCTTTTTGATAAAGCAGACGAAACGTCCGAAACCGAACCTGCAGAGTTGACGGTCAATGCTTATTTCTCCAATACATTCAACAATCACATTGAACTCGGTTTGAGCGTTGATCCGTACACAAGCAGCCTCGCTGGACAAGACGATCCACAACTTTCAGGCTTGATTAACCGCTTCGGGCTCAACATGAGCGGCGATTTACCGGTTGTAGATAAACTCCGATTCAAACTACAATATACCCCGCAAGTCGAAAACTACACCGGTGCCGAAGGAAAACTCAGCGAGTTCAACGCGTTCAGCAACACATTATCAACCGAACTTGGTTTCCAACCGGTTGCGAGTCTACCGCCTCTTGTCGCCTCCTATCAGGTGCAACGTCTTCTCCGAACCTCAAATGTCTATAACGACCTGGCACAGCAATTCGGTTTCCGGTTTGGACGCGTGCTGGAATATAACTTTCGCCTCCACCGGTTCGACGATGAAGAAACACGCAGAGAGGACTTCCTACTCGTCGGCTCCAATACCCATAACGGGACAGCGCGCTTGCAGGTCGGCATCCTTAAACAGATGTTGGGTAAATTAGAATACGGGTTAGAACACAGCAGCTACGAGACGAATTTAAACAACCTCATCTTAGGTGTGACCGGACTTGAGGATAATGAACGCCGAAATGATTTGCGACATCTCAGTTCGGCAAAACTGATACAAGTTGGAACCGAACACCTCATGTTTCAGGAAGAGGTTAACCTATTTCTGAACCGTTCCAATGTCGATTTCTTTAATTTCCTTAGTACGGAGGTGGCGGCGAGTGCCTTTTACAGAATCGAGACGGGACGGTGGCTTCGACTTCGACTCTCGAGAGTGTGGATAGACTTTCAAGGCAGACAGATTCTGAACGAGATAGGAATTATTACGGAAGATGCCCCCAATCGTAGCGATAGACAAATAGGGGCCAATGTCCAGTTGAATTGGGAATTCAATCCATATCTGACACTCAACGCCGACTATCAGGTTACCCAAAACCGAACGAACGAAATGGATCCGTTTCTCGATTTCCTCAATTATACACATACCATCGCGACCGTCACGCTCCGTGGAACGTATTGATCGAATTCCGTTCTCAGCGTACTGTGCGCCTCCCTTGAAAAAGTTTTAATTTCCCTTCCGATGCGATTAGCATATAGCACGTCCCAATCGCTGCATCGACGATAGGATTGTCAGGCGTGTCCGACAATAGCAAGTAATCTACATTATCAGATAATCGCAAAGGTCTATCCAAAGTGAATCGGAAGGATAACACGGTTCTCCTAGACCCGCTCTACAAAAGCATTAAACTCGCCGATTTCGGCATTGTGTTTTTTTAACTATCGTTTGGACAGTTCTTGTTGCATGAGCGTTGTGTTTTCAAAGGGCTCTCTATTTTTCCCGATCTTCGCCTATACGTGGCACTGAGAGAAAAAGACCGCACGCCAGCGGCGTGCTATGTCTATAGCAACGGCATTGCCCCTTCTTGCACGCCAGCGGCGTGCTATGTGTTTTGAAAGGTTATGCCGTATCTGTGACGTGGCACCCAAAATTGTCCAAAGCTTAGTTTTTTAAGAGGATACCGATATAATTGAAAAAAGAGAAAAACATCATCGTTTAACCCTTTGCTTTGATGCAGCTTGTCTGCCTCCAAAACCTATAGCAGAAAGATTCAATCTTGAAATTTTAAGAGCTTCAGGTATAATGTATCATGCATCGGCATTTATAGAGAGTCATTTTACATTTCAGAAGGTAAAGGTATAGGAGAATATTTCATGACCATTGAACAGGTCAAACGTTTAGTAGAAGAAAGCGGTATTGAGTTTTTCCTCTGTTCTTTCGTAGAAATGAGCGGGGCCCCAAAAGCAAAGGTTATTCCATCTACACACCTTGAAGATATGGCAGAAGAGGGGGCAGGTTTCGGAGGCTTTGCTGCAGGCGAGATCGGACAATATCCGCACGATCCAGAAATGGTGAGTATTCCCGATTTTAATTCGTTGACAATTGTACCGTGGCGGAAAAACATAGCATGGGTGGCTGGGGATATGTATGTCCAAGGTAAAACGTGGCATTACTGCCCGAGAACAATCTTGCGACGGCAATTAGCGGCTGCGAAGACGAAAGGCTACGTTTTTAATGTCGGCATCGAGGCAGAATTCATGCTATTAAAACAAGACGAATCGGGTGTCTATACGCCGTGGGACAAACTCGACACGCTCGACAAGCCGTGCTATGATTTAAGAGCGTTGCATCGCAACCTTGACACGATGACAACTTTGATCAAGTACATGCAAGCATTGGGATGGGAACCGTACGCAAATGACCATGAAGATGGGACGTGTCAGTTTGAGGTGAACTGGACGTATTCAGACGCGCTCACGACAGCCGATCGACACACCTTCTTCAAATGGATGGTCAAAACTGTTGCTGAAGAACGCGGGTTGCTGGCAACCTTTATGCCAAAACCATTCACGAATCTAACGGGGAACGGCGCACACTTTCACATGAGCCTCTGGGATGCGGAGAATCAGACGAATCTGTTCCTCGATGAGACGAATCAGAACGGACTGTCCCAACTCGCTTACTGGTTCACGGGCGGTATCCTTAAACACGCATCCGCGGTCACAGCAGTCACGAACCCACTCGTGAATAGTTACAAACGTTTGGTTCGTAGGGCCCCGCGTTCGGGCTCATCGTGGGCACCAGTTTATGTTACCTACGGTGCAAACAATCGGACCCAGATGATTCGGATTCCTGCACCCGGACGTATTGAAAACCGCTTAGGCGACGGCGCAGCGAATCCGTACCTTGCGGCGACAGTCCTTCTTGCAGCCGGACTCGACGGCATCGAAAACCAGATCGACCCTGGTGTGCAAAACGAGGACAACCTTTATGAGGTGTCGGAAGTTGAACGACAACGACGCGGGATCTATTCTCTACCGGCGACACTTGACGCAGCGGCAGACGCACTTGCGCAAGATGAAGTGATCAAAAACGCCCTTGGAACAGAATACGGGGACTACTACATTCAGGTAAAACGTGAGGAATAGCGCAACTACCATTGGACCGTCAGCCAATGGGAGACTGAAAATTACTTGGAGGTTTATTGATGTTGAAAGGTATGAGAATCGCGAGCAAAACTCGCTCCTACAAAAAAGGAAATAATTAATGAAGATTTTATTAAGATTCTTAAGCCTAGCACTTATATATTTTTCCGTTCTTTATATCCTGAGTTGCGGAGGACGTGAAGAAGCAGAGGAGGTTAGCCCGACAGAATTGGTGGGTGCGGATCCAAGCACTGAGATTACATCAACTCCCGAACCTGTACGGGAACCTGCAGCAGAGCCTGAACCAGCACACATTATTCCAGATGGAATGGTCCTCATCCCGGAGGGCGAGTTTGAGATGGGCAGCAATAATGGAAACGCTGATCCGGATGAACAACCGGTGCATACCGTTCATCTTGCCGCGTTTTACATAGATGAAAACGAGGTAACGAACGGTGAGTTTAAGGATTTCGTTCTCGCGAATCCGGAGTGGCAAAAAGAACAAATTAATGAAAAGTTTCATGACGGCAATTATCTGCAAGATTGGAACGGAAATAACTTTCCGCTTGGTGAACGCGAACACCCTGTCCGTTATGTGAGTTGGTATGCTGCGATGGCTTATGCGGTCTGGCTGGATAAACGTTTACCGACGGAAGCGGAATGGGAGAAAGCGGCACGCGGTGGGTTAAAAAAAAACAGTATCCGTGGGGCAACGGCATCAATTTCAACCGAGCAAACTATGGTAAGCATATCGGCATAACCACACCTGTCGGCGAGTATCCCGCGAACGACTATGGTGTACACGACATCGCCGGAAACGTGTGGGAGTGGTGTCTTGATGGATATGAGGTAGATTTCTATGCCAATTCGCCACGCCGAAACCCGACTGCAGGCGCGAATAATGTTGAAGAGATTGTCAATGATTTCGAGAATATTGTAGATTCCCGTGTCATCCGAGGTGGTGGCTGGAATAGTGAGCCTGAGTGGTTGCGGGCCTCAAATCGGCACGGGACGAGTCCGGCATACGCGGGTATCGGTGCACTCGGATTCCGTTGTGCGAAAAACGTATCGCCATAAGACGCAACGGATATTCCGAGCGAAATTAACGCTTTGGCGTTAAAATAAAAAAGAAAATTGGCTACGATGATACACACAGAAGCGCAATTAGAATCACGTTTATCTGAACCAACAGCCGCGGTAATAGCGGCAGTCGCTGCGTTAGAAGGAGATATCCTCATCCTTGGTGTTGGCGGGAAAATGGGTCCGACCCTCGCCAAACAAGCGCAATGCGCCATCGACCGCGCAGGTATTGTTAAAAAGGTGATAGGTGTCTCCCGTTTTTCGACCCCAGTTGTACAAGAAGATTTGCAAAAAACTGGTATCGAAACAATCACGGCGGATCTGCTTTCGAAAAACTGCTTGCAAAACCTACCCGCCACCGAAAACGTAATCCTGATGGCGGGTAGGAAGTTCGGCTCAACCGGGAATGAAAGTCTGACGTGGGCAATGAACAGTTACATGCCAGGACGTGTCGCAGAAAAGTTTCGTGATTCTCGGTTGGTCATCTTTTCAACGGGGAATGTCTACCCACTGACACCGGTCTCTCACGGTGGCGCGACCGAATGTTCACCGGTTGCACCGATTGGTGAATACGCGCAATCCTGTCTGAGCCGTGAACGAATATGTACGTATTTTTCGTCGCAATTCGGCACACCGATGGTAATTCTACGACTTAATTACGCGATAGACCTCCGCTACGGGCTTCTGTTAGACATCGCTGAAAAAGTCTATGCCGAAGACAAAATTTCGCTGGAAATGGGTAACGTGAACGTGATATGGCAAGGCGACGCGAACGCAGTCGCATTGCAAGCTTTTGCACACTGCCAAAGTCCACCATTGGTTCTCAATGTAACGGGACCGGAGACCGTCTCTATACGGTTCCTTGCTTCGCGTTTCGGCGAGATTTTCAATAACTCGCCACGTTTTGACGGTGAAGAGGCATCAACGGCACTGCTAAGCAATGCCGCCCGATGTCACCAACTCTTTGGCTACCCACGCGTCTCCTTAGGACAGATGATTGAGTGGGTAGCAGAATGGGTTCAGATCGGCGCGCCAACACTCCATAAACCGACCTATTTTGAAGTGCGGGACGGAAAATTTTAAGGATTGTCAGTTATCCGTCCGGTTTTTCTACGAAAAACCTTTCAGTTTTCAGTTAAGAGACTACCTGCAGCAGGCACAAATTTTGTTACTGCCACAAGAAGTTAACTGATAACGAAAAAAATATAGACAAAAAATGCGAATTTTGTTAGTATGTTATGGTAGTTTTTTGATGGTGTTTTCCCTTTTACTTGGCAGTGCTTTCTGTCAATCGCACTCACCTGTGCCAATTGCGTTTGCTTCGGATGTGAGTGGCGATTGGGAAATCTACCTAACAGATACAACCGGAAAGCAACCTATCAATCTCACGCGAAACCCTGCAGCGGATTACTATCCGACGTGGTCACCTGACAGCACGCAAATTGCATTTTTTTCTCGCCGTGACGGGAACCACGAGATTTATGTGATGCAGTCCGATGGAACTCGTCAACAACGGTTGACACATCACCCTGCAACGGATAAAGCACCGGCATGGTCACCTGACGGGACCCGCCTCGCCTTCGGATCAAACCGAGGCGGACATTTCGATATTTATTTGCTGCATCTTGATAGTGGCAAGGTGGAACATCTCACTGAAAACCCGTTTCAAGATGAAGCACCGGCGTGGTCACCTGATGGAAATGCCCTCGTTTTCCACTCGAAACGGGAATTTAACTGGGACATATACGTCGTTGATATCCACAGTCGAGTTGAGCGGCGATTAACACATCAACCGTTGATGGATACTTATGCGGCGTGGTCACCTGATGGCACACGGATTGTATACGCCGCGATGCACCGAGAAGTAGAACTGGCAGACTTCGATCTGTACATCATGGACGCAGAAGACGGCGGGAATAAAACAGCCCTGACAGATACACCGACAGATGAAGCTGTGCCTGCATGGGCAACCGATGGTAATTCTATCGCCTTTCAATTTGAGAAGGACGGCAGATGGGTTATCCACCTCATGCATATTGACGGGAGTGAACGCCGCGAATTGATTGACAACGGTGCCTGGGCAGCACAACCAAAGTGGCATAGCCGCCCAGACGTACTTCCAATAAAACCGTCTCAATTACAAATCCAACTGTGGGGTAGAATCCGAAGGCGATAAGAAAATGTAATCGCAAACACGCGGAATAAACAACAATACAACGGTTTTCAGAATTCACGATATGATCATTTACTCGGCATCTGACATAGATCAGATGCCCCTTTAACCAATAACTGACAATTCTCAAAAGGAGATTTATTATGCGTTTCAAGACATTAGTCTTAGGTACACTTTTCATCTTTGGTTTGCTGCTAACAAGCGGTATTAGCTACGGTTATGAGCGAGCGATCGAGGCAGAAATGGCGGATATGATAGAAGAACCGATGATTGTTGCTGACGATGAAAATGCTTCTGGTGGGCAATTCGTTTGGGCCGAAGGTCCGCCACTCACCGGCGGCGGTGATGCGGGTTCGGTGACATTTAATATCCATATTCCAGAACCTGGCACTTATGCGCTCTGGGGTAAAGTCCTCGCCTGGGACGGCAATAGCGACTCCTTCTGGGTCAATTGGATGCCTATGGACTCAGACGAAAATTCGCAAGAGACCGGTAATACAGAGTTTCGTTGGGGTGTCGCCGGAGGCAGCGAGTGGCACTGGGATAGAATTAACCATTGGCTCGATGGCGGCACATTTGATAGAGAATGGGAAGTAGCGGCAGCTGGAGACACAACCCTGCGTATCGGAGTCCGGGAAGATGCCACGATGTTAGATGTCATCTATATCACCGATAATCTGTCCGCAGACGAAGCGGAAGTGAATCCTCGCGATCCGATCCCCGAAGATTCCATTACACCTGTCGAACCGCAAGGCAAACTCGCCACAACGTGGGCAGAACTGAAAGCTGGACGATAGGCATTGATTTACCCCGCCGCGGGCGGCTCGACAGAACTGCCAGCGGCTTTTAGAACAGAAAGGAGGATTTTAGTGAAATTCAGAACAATACTGACACTGAGTGTATTAATAGTGTTCTTATCTGGAATTGTTGGCCTCAGTGCAGAGGTCGAAATTGCGCTTGAAGCCGAGTTGGCAAACGAAATCGTGGACCCTATGATTATAGAGGAAGATGACCTGGCTTCGGATGGGAAATTTATATGGGCGGCGGGCGCACCACTCACCGGCGGTGGTGATAGAGGACACGCGAATTTTATCATCAACATTCCAGAACCGGGCGATTATGCATTGTGGGGACACGTCATCGCGTGGGATGGCAATAGCGACTCTTTCTGGGTCAATTGGATGCCCGCGGATCCGGATGAAAATGCCCAGCAAACCGGTAATACAGAATTTCGTTGGGGAGTCGCAGGCGGTGCTGCATGGCACTGGGACCGTATTAATCACTGGTTAGACGGTGGCACATTTGACCGAGAATGGGAGTTCGATAAAGCCGGTGAAACGACCCTCCGTATCGCCGTACGTGAAGATGCGACCATGATAGACGCGATTTTCGTGACGACCAATGTGAAAGCCACAGTCGCGGATCAAGCGAACGTTCGGTTACCAACCGATGAAGATCGGAAGATACAAGTTGAGGGACTCGCAGTGAGCCCAAAAGGTAAAGTTGCAACCACTTGGGGTACCTTGAAACAGGCGTATCAATAAGAAAAGGCAAAAAAATGGAAGATTGGAAGATTGGAAGATTGGTGGCATCTTTCTGCTTTCCAAACCGCTGCCCTCCTTCCCATTTTTCTTCCAAACTTCCAACCTGCCAACAATAACACACTCCTGAGCTTCGCGGCACGTTAGCAATAGAAAAGTTCGTCTTCGTTAGCAAACGGTTATTGCGAAAAACATAGTGCTGCTCCCCATAATACTCAATACGCCACACGTCAAATCCACGTTCAAAATGAACAACACGCGCAGGTAAACCGAGGCGGTGTCGCAGTTTCTTAGCTGCCTGTTTGTCGTGCTTAATAAGCGCGTGGGTCGTGTATGCAACGCCGGACAAAATTACGCCCAACGCAATCTTCCCTCTTAATTTTGCCGAAATACCTTCCGCATCAGGGGTCAACCCATAAATAAAACAGAGAATAAGCACAAAAGTAGATGTTTTTTTTGTTTTTTCAGCGTAAATTTGACAAAAATTTTGCATTTCTATGATATTTCGGTATATTAGGACTTGACAAAGAAATTGCTTTAAGGGTACCCTAATTGAACTGATATAAAAGAATCGCTAATAGTCTCTGCAGTTTTTTGTTAGCGATTGACTTGGAGCGTGTCAATAAGATGACCGTCATGCATTCTAACGGAGATATTCCGCACGCGACAGATGTACCAAACTGTACGGCGGACCTCAGTATTGAGGACGTTAAGCAGGAATTGTACAATCGTCATCACCCGAGTTTAACCTTTCTTGACATAGAAGCGCACGCAAAGACCATCCACAAAATACGGACCCTTAAACAGAAACACAATGTTGTGATGCTTGGTCACAACTATATGGAGCCGCTTGTCTTCGGATTGTCTGCAAAAGAGGAACAAGGCGATTCACTCGGTTTAAGCATGTACGCCGCAAATACAGAGGCACCGTATCTCATTTTTAACGGTGTGCCTTTTATGGCGGAAACAGCAAAGATCCTGAATCCGAGCAAAACAGTGTTAGTTGCTGATAAAACAGCAGGGTGCTCGCTCGCCGATAACTTCGGTGCTGAAGATGTTAGGGAACTGAAATCCCTCTATCCGGGGGCACCGGTAATGATCTACATCAATAGTTACGCGGATGCAAAGGCGGAATCGGATATTTGTTGTACGTCAGCAAACGCGGCACATATCGCAAAAACTATGCCTGGGGACACTCTCATCTTTGTACCCGATATTTTTTTCGCACAGAATTTGGAAGAAGAATTGAGAGGTGAAAAAAATATCGTCTATCCCGGCAAAGACAATATGGCGCGCGGTGCAGTCTGTGAAGTCCACGAAAAATTCACACTTGACGATCTGATTTCGATTCGTGAATCCTTTGAAATTCCGAAAGGACACGCACACCGTAAACTCTACGCCCACTGGGAATGCCGTCCAGATGTTTTAAAGGAAGCAGATTTTTACGGCAGTACCAGTCAGATTATGAAGGATATTGCGGAACGTGTTGCAGAAAACGAACTCGAACGCGCTTTCGTCGCTTCGGAGTGCGAATTAACCTCTAACCTTGCACAAGAGTTTCCAGAAGTCCAATTCTGGACAGCCTGCTCAGTCCGATGCTCACACATGGCACGGGTGAATTTGAATAAAATCACTAATATCCTCGAAGCGATTGATCAGAAGGCCGATATCAGCGAATTCGAGATTACGCTCAGCCCTGAGATTATCGACAAAGCGCGTGCCCCGATCGAACGGATGCTTGAAGCGAGTGCGTAAGGGTTATCAGTTGTCAGTGCTCAGTTATCAGTTAAGAAGACTCTTGTAACTAATAACTGAGCACTGATAACGCATTCAACTGACAACTCTTAGAAGCGCGTGATAAAAGAGACGCGATGTGCGTTGCCGAGGTAAGCATCTGGTACGAAAGCGTAATCAAATTGGAAATCGATATTCGCCAGTATATCTTCACCGCTGCGACGTACGCCAACACCGAGTGATAAACCGTCGCTCGGGTTCTCGTTCATACCGATTCTATAGCCGACACGCGCAGCGACGCTATCGTAAAACCACCGCTCTATGCCGACATGAAAACTCGGATTCGCGTCAATGAGCGGAAGATGTGCGTCTGCGACCAATGCCCACACCTCATGCGCCGCCATTGGTTCTTCTGCCTCCGCGGCAGGTTCCTTCCACGTTCTGTAAGCGAGTCCTGCGCGGAGTGCCATCGGTAAGTTTTCCCCTTCATCTAAAACCCCTGCATTCTGAACAGCCACCCCTATACCGAGATGATTTTCAAGCAGGCGCAAGATGACTCCGACATCCGCAGCAACACCGTAAGCATTTTGAATATCCAATTGTTCTGAGATTATCTTTGCTGTTCCACCGACAGATATTACTGTGCTGAGCGGATAGGCGAGAGATAAACCGGTAGCAAACCCTCCGACCGTTACGGTGCTATCTGGGTCTTCCGTCGGTCCTTGTCGACGTTCAATTTCTGTGAAACTTCCGAGGAAACTGGCACCCCAGACGAGCCGTTCTACGCGCTGTGCGTATCCGATGGTTTGGTTGTTAATTTCGGCGAACGAAAAGTGTTGCATCGCCGTTAATTCCCGGTCGTGGACAGCGGTTAACCCTGCTGGATTCCAAAAGATGGTATTAATATCGTTGGCAAGTCCAGCGAAAGCACCTCCCAATCCAGCGGGCCGACTGCCGCCTTCAATTTTTAGGAATGCGGCACCTGTTGTCCCTGCGCCATCGTGGATATCAACTGCGCGCGCGCTTTGAACCGCTGCGGTTATTATGA
Organism: Candidatus Poribacteria bacterium; assembly: GCA_007571355.1. Taxonomy (GTDB): domain Bacteria; phylum Poribacteria; class WGA-4E; order WGA-4E; family WGA-3G; genus WGA-3G. The sequence goes on from RKRO01000123.1 coordinate 19,953, forward strand.
GAAATGCCATTGCGATTAGAACGGCTCCCCTGTTCAGCATCATAAATTCTCCTTATCCTAACTTTTTGCTAGCTGCTTAAAATCGTAACTTCCTGATATCGGTGTGTTCGAATTGCATCGTGTGCTTAGTCAACGACAAGCACTTTACCGACAGTATTCGCGCTATTACCTGCTGCATTGACGGCTTCTAAACGGAAGATGTAGAGACCTCTTGCAACAGGCGTGCCAGCTTGATTCTCCAAATTCCATTTAACCAATTGATCGTTACGCTGCCCGGATACAACATTGGAATAGGTTTCAGTTCGGATCATGTCACCACTCCAATCGTAGATGCTCAAGGTGAGGTCAATCGTCTCTCCAAGGGGTACATTGACATCAAATGAGAAGAATGCGACATCTCGATTTGAGAGACGTAGCGGATTTGGCCACCCGAAGGTCGAACCGCGGAAGGTGAGAGATACGGACATTGTATACGTACCGATGTCATAAACGGCGTAATTCCCAGCGTTATCCGTGACTCGAACATCTAACTCGTATTCACCAGAACGCGATGGCAGGAAATCGAGTGACCAACGGCTCCACGGCTCCTCTTGTGCACCGCTATCGTCAACTGCAGGAACCGGATCAATCGGTTGACCATCTGGACCGATACCTACAACCTCAACGAGCCAGACACCAGACGGCGGCACAGTGATCTGTCCATCACCGATTCGCTGTGTCCCCTCAGGATCCGAGGCTGTCCCTTCAAAGCGGATCGGTTCATCGGTTAACTCGGTTTCACCGCCATCACTGGTCATAGCAGCCGTCGGTTCATCCGTTTCATAAAGGAATTGCGTCGTGACGGAATCTGACGGTGCGAATCCGAGCAGTTCGGAATCGTTGCCGACACTGGTAACTGTAACTTGATAGTGACCTTGAAGCGTCAATCCACCGGATTTGAAAACGAGTGTGTCTACGCCGTTCTGCTGTGTATTACCAGAAACTTCCGATCCATCCGGTCCTCGGACACTAATTCCAGATTGTGCAAGGTTGACACCTAAACCTGTATCAAAGATACTCGCTTGTACAACCACACCGCCCGTTGTAGAGATGGCAGTCGGATAGTTCTCAGCGTTGACATCAACGAGGAGCGGTGCCTCATTGATAAGCAGTGCGCTCACATCAATCATTGGCGGACTGGTATCGTAGACGAAGACCCTTTCGTACGGTTCATCATCGTTGCCAGCACGGTCTATGGGGTTAACAGTAATTCGGTACTCGCCATCAGCGGAACCATTGTCTGCAAGTGGGACTGTTAGGCGGAAAGTTATGGTGTCTTGCTCATCGTCAGAAACGCGCCCAGACACTTCGGCACGGTTCGGGGATAACCGTTCAAAAGTTATCCACTTCTCATCAATATTTTCCCAATCAATCCCAGATGTGTCGTCGGTGAGCGTGACACGAATCTCAGTCAACGAATTATTACCTGCAGGTGGCGCGACGACGAATTGAATCGCCTCATCGCTCTCAATTTCTGGTGCCTGTGTATCGTAGGTGAACGTCAACCGCTGAACTTCGCCACTCCGCCCCGAAGCACTAATAGGCGTAAACGCAATGGTATAAACGCCGTCTTCAGACCCATCAGTCGCGAGAGGACGCACCAGATTATAAATTAGCCTACCGCTTAATCGCTCCTGCTGCCCCGCGACGACTTGGTTCGCAGGATTTAAGAGCCGAAGCGTTGATAGATGATTTTCATCTTCTGTTTCAAGTTCTACTTCTATTTGCTCAATTTCTTCATTCGTAAATGCTTCATCTTCTGGTGCTGTAAGGGGTTCCGTTGAAACGATTGTAGGCAAACTCCTTGATAATAGGAAATTCCGTTCAAAGCGGGTTGCTTCTCCATTCCCAGCACGGTCAACAGCCTGGACACGGATAATGTATCGTCCATCCTCAACGAGCTGATTGGTGTTAAGCGTCAAAGTCGTTGTACCGGTACTAACAAGCTCACCGGTTATCTGTTGTCCATTCGGGTTAACGAGTGTGATAGTTGTCATTGGCCAGTCGATACCACTTCCACCCTCATCATTGAGCGTTACCTGTATCTGTGTAATATCTTCAGTAAGGAATGCCCCATCAGCCGGGTTTGTGCTAACGAGGGTTGGCGATTGAGTGTCATAGATAATAGAATGTTCGACAGTCAGCGCATTTCCAGATTTATCTGCCAACGCAACAACAACGGTGTACTCGCCATCCATACTGCCGTCCCGCGGTAAAGGTTGGTCAAGTGTGAGATAAAGCCTATCTACAGTATCGTTGGTGAGCCTCGCTGGGACTAAATTCCCATTTGCATCGCGTAGGTTAACAATTTGATCTGATAACTCGAGATTCGCAGGCCCCACATCTGCAACCCTGAAGTTGAGCTGCATTAGACTTCGGCTGATATAGGAAACTGGTTGACTCAAATCAATCGGTTCAGCCTCTCTTATTTCTGGTTCTTGCGTATCATAAATGAATTCCCGATAAACGGTGTTGCCCTCACGCCCTACTTTGTCAACAGGCGTAATATATACACTATATCGACCATCTGTCGTGCCATCGGTTGTGAGCGTCATCGGTTCCCAAACGAGGTTGTCTACGCCATTGGAACCTGTTCTTCCCGGAACGATTGTGTTGCTCGCGTCTGTCACGGTAATATCCGATCCATCGCTACTGAAATCTAATCCTGCCTCCGAAGGGTCTTCAAGCATTGCGCCTATAACCCTGTTACTTGCATTGAGGTAAACGACATCGCCGCCAGCTGCCGCCTCTATATCACCTATAACGACAGAACTAACAATCGGTAAAGGTATATCCAGAATGAAAGTGTAATTCGTAGGTGCAGGGGCAACGTTACCTGCTGTATCTTGTGGTGTAACAGAGAATAGGTATGTGTTGAGCTGGTTCAATTCCAAGAAACTGACGGTCATCTGAGATATGCCATCATCTTGCAATGTGAGCGGAATATCTACAACTTCAGGGTCCCCAGTAGTTGCAGAGCTACCGGAACTTACGAGCGTAACGTCGGTATTGGCGAAATCAATTCGCGTTGCTTCGTCAAAGTGAATGGTAATACTGCTGACAGGTTCTGCAATCTCGGCGGTATCTTGTGGGATAAGCTCGACGGGTGTCTCCGTATTCGCAGTCACCAATGCAAGTTGTGGTGCTTTAGAATCATAGACCAAGGCGTGCTCAACATTTAGTATATTCCCGGCTCTGTCAACAATAGATAACTGCATCGTATACGAGCCATCCACACTACCGTCTCGAGCGAACGGTGATGCCAACGTCAAATAGAGTTGATTTATTAACTCGTCAAACGTCAGTGTTGCGGGAACGACACCGTCTGCGCTGTCTATCAACGCAACTGTTTGCGATTCGAGCAGCAGATCCGCCGGGCCCACATCTTCAACGGTAAACGAAAACTGATCTAAGCCGCCCCTGATATAGGAGACAGGTTGACTCAAAGTGAGCGGCGAAGATGCGGTTATCCGAGGACTCTCGGTATCATAGATAAACTGCCGATGAACGACATCGCCCTGTCTACCGGCTTGATCAATCGGTGTGATCGTGACAGTATATCGCCCATCAGCACTACCATCAGTCGGCAGAGATATCGGTTGCCATACCAACTGGTCCGTTCCGACTGCGCGTGTTTGACCCGGAACAACTGCCCCCGAAGGCCCCGTCACAACAATACTTGAACCGCCATCGCCTAAAGCGAGTCCAGAACCGGCACCGTCAATCAAAGTAGCGACCATCGTGGTATTACTACCGTTGAGGAAAACGACATCCCCAATCTGTCCACCCAATTCGACAACACTCACACTCGGCAGGACGAAATCAAGTCGAAACGCGTATTGCACAGTCCCTTGAGCAACATTACCGGCTATGTCTTGTGGTGTGACAGACAGTGTATACAATCCAGTTTGGGTGAGTGCGATAAAACGCACAGTCAGTTGCGTAAGTCCATCAGCTGAGACATTGATCGGAATCGATTGTCCGTCGGGACCTACCAAACTGACGACGGTATTGGCGAAATCAACTCGCGTAACTTCCTCAAACTGAAGTGTAATACTGCTGATAGATTCTCGAATTTTGGTAATTTGCTGTGGAACGAGTTCCACTGGGGCCTCAGTATTTATCAAGACTGAGGAGACACGAGGCACTTGAGAATCGTAAACGAAACTTTGTTCCGCCGCCAATATATTTCCCGATTTGTCAACAAGCGAGACCTTTACTGTGTATGTGCCATCTACACTACCATCTTGGGCAAGTGGAGCATCAAGGGTGAGATACAGTTGGTTGTTTATCTCATCAGATGTGAGCGTAGCATTGACGGCTGCCCCCTGGGGATCAAGGAGCTCTACCGTTTGCTCGACCAACTCTAAACCCGCAGGTCCCACATCTTCGACGGTAAACTGAAGTTGTGTGAGAGAGCCGATATAGGTGGCAGGCTGATTCAATGATAAAGGTGTAGCGGCAGTAATGCGGGGCGCCTGTGTATCGTAAATGAACTGCCGATAAACGACATCGCCCTCCCTACCCGCTTTATCAACCGGCGTAATCGCAACAGTATATCGCCCATCAGCACTACCATCACCCGGTAGAGATACCGGGTGCCACGCCAACCCAGTCGTCCCACTAGCACGCACCTGACCCGGAACAACCGACCCTGACGGATCCGTCACAACAATACTTGAACCTTCAGATAGCGATAACCCTACGCCTACCGATCCAAGGAATGTCACATCCACAGCGACACTGCTCGCATTGACATAAGCAACACTCCCTGACTGATCGCCTATCCTAACGATCCCGACGCTCGGTAGTGCTAAATCCAGAACGAATCGGTAACTAATCACACCAGGGGCAATGTTACCCGCTATATCTTGTGCCGTAACAGAGAGCGTGTAGGCACCGACCTCATGTAAGTTTTGGAAACTCACCGTGAGTTCAGAGATACCATCATCGCTACGTGTCATCGGGATTGACACTTGATTTGGGCCCGTCAACGTAACCTGTGTAGCCGTGAAATCAACCCCTGTCGCTTCCGTAAATTGAAGCGTAATACTGCTAATAGATTCGGAGACCTCAGCAATCTCTTGTGGGAAAAGTGCTAAGGGTGATTCCGTGTTTACCGAAACCGATGAAATACGAGGCACTTGAGAATCGTAAACGAAGCCATGCTCCACATCCAAAACATTTCCAGATCTATCAACAAGCGGCAACTTCACAGTATATTCGCCATCGGCACTACCATCTTGGGCAAGTGGAGCATCAAGGGTGAGATACAGGTGACTGTTTAGTTCATCAAATGTCAGCGTGGCCCCGACAGCAGCACCTTGAACATCAAGGAGTTCTATCGTCTGTTCCGATAGTTCTAAACCCGCGGGGCCAACATCTTCTACGGTGAATTGAAGTTGTGTAAGAGAACCGCTTATATAGGTAACGGGTTGCGTCAATGATAGTGGTGTCGCAGCAGTGATACGGGGCGCCTGTGTATCGTAAACGAACTGCCGATAGACCACATCGCCATCCCTACCCGCTTTATCTTTTGGTGTAACAACGACGGTGTACCGTCCATCGGCACTACCATCGATGGGGAGTACTGCGGGGGTCCACGTCAACTGATCTGTGCCGTTAGAGGTTGTAATACCGGGAATAGGGAGACCGGCTTCACTGGTTACCGCGATCGTTGAACCGCCATCGTCCAAGTCTAACCCGGCACCACTCAAGTCAGCGAAAGTAGCAACTATGTTAGCGGCATCGCCTTTAAGGTAAACGAGAGTGCCGAATTTATTGTCAATCAGTACCGAAGTGACTGTTGGCGAAGGGACATCAACTCGTAGCCGGTAAACAAGCGAGGCAGCACTTTGGTTTCCAGCGAGATCCTGGGGCGTAACAGAGAGTACATGCTCACCGAGCTGCGTTAATGCTGGAAAATCAAGGGTCAAGACATTTTTGCCGTCATCCAACCGGTTAACAGATATACTTTCGCCGGAGGGATTCGTGAACGTAACACCTGTATTAGCGAAATCAATACCACTAACGAAATCTTCCTGCGCGTTCTCAAAAGTTACAACAATTTGTGAAAAACCTTCGGCAACAATTGTTGTACTATCCGTGGAAAGTTCGGGTTTGGAAGCGGTTGCGACCTGTACGCTTTCGATCGCCGGAAATTGGGTGTCTAAAAGGCGTTGAAATTGTTGCGTTAAACGTTGTCCAGTAAAATCGATAAAGGTTGCAGTTATAGTGTATTCACCATCGGCACTGCCATCGCGTGGAAGCGGTGCTTCTATATTCCAAGTTAACAGATTATTTACTTTATCGCGTTCAAGTTCAGTCGATGTAATAAGACCACCTTGAGCATTTCTGACAGTTAGCGTAGAAGCATCAAGATCAATACCTGCACCGATGTATCCACTGAGTTCAGCGACAACCGTCGTCAAATTATTGACAGTTGTGGTTTCTGGCATTGTCAATCGGATCTCAGGTTGGCTTTGACTGACAAGATAGAATTCGCGGCGAACGGTAATACCGACGTTCCCAGCTAAGTCTGTCGGGGAAATTTCGATTGT
>RKRO01000193.1 GCA_007571355.1 Candidatus Poribacteria bacterium
GTTCTACGCCTTGCTCAATACCTTGCTCAATGCCGCGTTGCATAACGTGTTCATAAAAAGGAGATTCTTGCATGATTGCCTCCAATAGAGGATCCTGAAAAAGTTCAGGGGGATGCGCTAAACTCCCGAAAAGCGAGAGTGCGAATAAAAGCGTTCCCCGCGTCTGTTTATCCACATCTGCTGCTCGGGTTGTCTCTATACACTTCTCAACCCAGCCGTGAGGGGACATATCCGCGGGCGGTTTCATCAAAGCCGTGAAAGGCAGCAATCCGACCGCTTCAGCATCCAAAAACGCTTCACCTGCTAACTCGTAAATACGGATAACATTATATTGAAACCAACCGCCCCCGCGTTGGGCGTTGCCATACCGATAGAACCCCGGGTCCCTTTGTCCCGCGGGCGGCCGAAAATACAACACCGTTGAGTAGACGTTTTTTTCGTGCTCAAGGGCAAGAAAACTTGAATATGCGAGCATCCGCAGTGGCATCGGTTTATGCGTGCTGTCGTCAGTTTGTGCCTCTATATGCAGGATCGCTCTTTCATCGGGCAGTTGGACATGAAACGTCATATCGCTGTGATGTATTCGAACGGTGGCGTGTTCAGTGCCGAGCCGTTGTCCGACTACCACATCGGGTGTCTTGAGTGCTAATGCTGCCAACGGGTGCGGAAAAGTTCCGATGACGTGTTTGAAGATTTCATCAAAGTAAGGCATAAGCGTATTATACCCGCCAGCGGAGTGCTATGTAAACAAACCTGTTCTGTCCAAAAAAATTAATGCTATGCCAAAAGCTTTAAACGCCCTTTCGCCACAGTCCGAATGCTTAATCCAAGTGGCTTCTAACAGATTTTGGACAGTGTAAGTAGTTTTTCGGACATTTTCCTCACCCCAGCGGGGTGCTATGTCAGTAAATAGCGGGCAACTGAGGCGTATCCGATAAATCCTATAATCATTAAAAAACGTTGCCTTTTTTCGCAAAAAACGCGATACTATCTATATGCGTCAATTTGATCCGATAGTTCGGAGGAAATCATGCAAGAATCCCCATTTTACGAAGTTGTTTTACAACGCGGCATCGCTCAAGGAGAAACTCGCGCGAAACAGGCGACACTCCTGAAACTCCTGCACCACCAGTTTCAGAACGTCCCCGAAACCATGATAACCCAGATTCGTGCCCTTCAAGACACCGAACAACTCGATGCGATCTTTGAAAAGAGCCTGACCGCAAAAAGCCTTGAAGATATAGACATTCTATGAAACCAGTATGGAAAAACCCGTTGAAACGGATATCCTATATTTGGTTGAAATCGGCTTACAAGGTTCCATCGTAAAAGAGATTGGTGAATCTAAAATCGGAGTTCGGCGGAGATGAAATCCGATGCGGAGGGCTTCTCAAAGATTCGGACGTAGTCGATATAGACACCTTTCCATGCAACGCCTATCCCCGTTGTAAGCACCCCGTTTGAAATACCGAGTCGGATAGGCAAAATCGGAAACGGATGCCACTCAGTACCGGTATAAAACGCCAGTGCTGTACCTTCGGTAGGGAATGCAATATCAACTGAGAATTGGTATGTCTTGTAACGGTAAGCGGTGCCGAGCGTCAACCACTGAATACCGGAGCCCTCAAGATTTTGCGCGAGGCATCCGAACTTGAGATTCGGACGTGGTTTGAAAAGCAACCCGAAGTCATAGTTTGTTTGGTACCCGAAAAATTGATAAACATCGGACGGGTGTCTCCGTTTAAACTTGAGACTCAATCCCATAGCCGTGTACGCGCCGAGTTGCCGAGCGATGCCGTAATAGTTGAAATCGGGAACGCCGCTATCAACACCGAGCGCGATTTTGTTGCCCCAGAACAGACCATAACCACGGTAACTATAACCGATCCCTTTCGGATCGAACCGGTAATCGTCGCGATTGTAAAATTTATTGACACCGAAAAGTTTCACACCCTGTTCCTGAATGAGTCCGGCGGGGTTCCAGAAACCGGCAGTCGCATCGTCAGCGACAGCGGTAAAGGCGTTTCCCATCCCTAACGCACGCGCACCGACGTAAAGCGGACGGGATACCTCTATCGGAGATGCCGCTTGCAGTACCAACGGGCACATCAACAACACAAAAAGAAAAACGTATACGGTTCGCATCGCTAACAATTTAGCATGAAGAAAACAGCATCGCAAGGAGAAATTAAATCACTTGACAACTATCGAGGATTTCTGTTATGCTATACTATAGTTTGGACAGTTTGTGTTGCGTGAGAGGTGTGTTTTCAAAGGGCGCTCTATTTTTCTGGAACTTTGCATCTGCGTGGAACTTGAATAAAAATGCTGCACGCCAGCGGCGTGCTATGTCTATAGCAAACGGCATTCCCCCTTCTTGCACGCCAGCGGCGTGCTATGTATTCTCAAAGGCTATGCTGCATCTGTGACGTGGAACCCAAAATTGTCCAAAGTTTAGTATTCTATAGTAAAGCCCATAAGGATTGAAACACATCCTATCGAAGCGAGGGCCCTCTGATTCCCCCCTGATAAGCGGAGGAGGGGGTTGTCTTCCTAAAAGTGTGCATTTTTTTCGGATGTTACGATAATAGGTAAAAGGAGAAAACCGCATGGCAAATCACTTTAATGACTTATTATTACAAACACTGAAAGAGGTCGGTATCCGATTAGAACGCCTTGAAGGCCGCGCAGATCACCTCATAAATGAAAAAGCCGACAAGGTAGATATACAGGAACTTAAGGCTGATGGGCGGGAACTTAAGGCTGAACTCAAGTCCGTTACCGAAAAACTTGACCAAAAAGCCGATAAAACTGATATACAGGAACTTAAGGCTGATGGACAAGAACTTAAGACTGAACTCAAGACTGATATACAGGAACTTAAGACTAATGGACAAGAACTTAAGACTGAACTCAAGACTGATATACAGGAACTTAAGACTGATATACAGGAACTTAAGACTGAACTCAAGTCCGTTACCGAAAAATTTGACCAAAAAGCCGACAAGGCAGATGTCAACGCGCTCAAAGCAGATGTCAACGCACTTGGCGACGAAGTCCGGTCACAAGCCCAGCGGCTTGATCGCATTGAGACAGGGGTTAAAACCCTCCAATGGACAATGACAGCCGGCATCGCCGTATTTGGCATCATCCTTGCTTTCGTCCGGTCATGTTAACACGACACAACAGCCCTCAATAAAATGCAAGATACACCCATCGGCACACTGTACCTCGTTAGCACACCGATCGGAAACTTAGAGGACATCACCTTGCGCGCCCTCCGTATCCTCAAAGAAGTAGACCTCATCGCCGCTGAGGATACACGCCAGACACGCCGCCTCCTAACGCACTATGACATCCACACACCCCTCACAAGCTACTTTGAAGGTTCTTCTGCAACAAAGTGCAATAAACTGATCGCACAGATGAAGACAGGTGAGACGATCGCCCTCGTTTCAGATGCTGGCACACCTCTTATTTCGGACCCGGGGTATCCGCTCCTACGTGGATGTATTGACGCAGGCATCCCGATTGTCCCTATTCCCGGCGCATCAGCCGTCAGCACCGCAGCGTCCGTTTCCGGATTGCCGCTACACACCTTCGCCTTTGAAGGGTTCCTCTCCCCAAAATCCGGGAAAAGAAAACGTCAACTAAGTGGACGCATTGACGATGAAAGAACGTTAATCTTCTTTGAATCCCCACATCGCATCCGCCGCTTCCTTGAAGATGTCCTTGAGGTGATGGGGAATCGCCAGGTCGTCATCACACGTGAACTCACGAAACGGTTTGAAGAGATATTCCGTGGGAACGTCAATGAAGCACTTCAAAAATTCCGTGAGACTGAGCCGCGCGGAGAATTTACAATCGTTATTGCCGGAAGCAGGAGGAAGAATGACAGTTGATGGAATCACGCAGATCGCCGTTATCGGTGCAGGACTGATGGGACACGGGATCGCGCAGGAGTTCGCCAGTGCAGGTTATACCGTCCGTATGCACGATGTTACAGACGAACACCTCGAAACCGCATGCATACAGATTGAGAACAACCTCAATACCCTCGCTGAAAATGCTATTATTCAGAAAGAGAGCATTGCGCCGACGCTGCGGCGCATACAGACGCACACCGAACTGTCCAGAGTCGCTGAAAACGCCGATTTTGTCATCGAAGCCGTCCCTGAGGATTTAGCACTCAAACAGCAGATATTCGAGGAATTAGACAGCATCTGCCCATCGCACACAATTCTGGCAAGCAATACGACCGCGTTAATGCCGAGCCAAGTCGGTCTCAAGGCGGAACGCAAGGATAAGATACTCAACACACACTATTTTAATCCGCCTTACCTGATTCCGTTGGTTGAACTCATCCGCAGCACGGATACCGCCGACGAAACGGTCACAGTGACGTTTGACCTCTTGACCGCTATCGGGAAGACACCCGCAATGATTGAAAAAGAGGTACTCGGTTTTGTCGGACCGAGGCTGCAAGCCGCTCTCATTCGGGAAGCCTTCGCGATTGTAGAGCAGGGGATCGCGAGTGCGGAAACCGTCGATCTCGTCGTCCGAAACAGTTTCGGACGCAGGCTCAGTGTCGCCGGTCCCTTTGAGGTTTTTGAACTGGCTGGCTGGGACCTCGTACTCGCCGCCTTTGAAGAACTCTATAAGGACCTCAACAGTTCATCTGACATCAATCCGCTCCTCTGTCAGATGGTCGAATCGGGTAAACTCGGTGTGAAATCTAAAGCGGGTTTCTACAGTTGGACAGACGACAAAATACAAGCACTTCGAGACCGGATGAATCGCGCACTCATACAGCAAGCAAAAGAGAAGTCGTAGGCAGACTCCGTTCTGCTGTTATACATGCAATCTAAAAAATTAAACGGACTTTGCTCGGTTGGTATGCATAAAAAATGGCGTGCTCTCGTGCTGCTGGTCGTATTAATAGCGGTAACGGTCTTAGCGATCTACCATAGACGCGTGTGGGTATATCTCAGTGAACTCACCGCCGCCTTTCAGAGCATTGAGGCAGCACGGGCGTACATCGCGAGTTATGGCGCGCTCGCGCCTGTCGTATCCGCCATGCTCATGATTTTTCAGAGTGTCATCGCACCGCTGCCGGCGTTCCTGATTACCTTCGCAAATGGCACGCTTTTCGGGTTCTGGTGGGGTTCGCTCCTATCGTGGAGCAGTTCTATGATCGGTGCCGCGCTCTGTTTCTATATTGCCCGAGCCCTCGGCATCCAACGTATAACGCGACTCATTCGCCAACCAGTCGTTGATAAAACGAACGATTTCTTTGAAAAGTATGGGCCTTACGCGATTCTTGTCGCCCGATTAATGCCGTTCATCTCTTTCGATGTCGTCAGTTATTTTGCCGGAGCGACTCGGATGCGGTTTCTCGGTTTTTGGATCGCCACCGGCATCGGTCAGATGCCAGCCACTTTGGTTTATGCTTACCTTGGGGACAGAATTTCTGCACACATCAAACTGGTATTATGGAGTTTCTGTCTTTTAATTGCATTATCAATTATAATATGGCTTGTGAAGACCCGAGTCCAGAAAAATTAGGTAGGCGGGCTTTGTAATCCCGATTTTCTTTCGTATTGAAGATTCGAGGGTGGCAAACCTCTCCTACATGTATGCAGCAAACAGAGGAGATGTAAAATGGTACGTATAGGTGTAGTCGGAGTCGGTGGCATGGGCGGTTCCCATTGCAACGCACTCCCGAACGTTGAAAATTGTGAGTTTGTAGGCGTGGCGGATTTACGTTTAGACGCAGCGCAAGCGGTCGCGGAAAAACACCAGATTCGCGCCTTCCAAGACTATAAAGAACTCTTTGCTATTGTGGACGGTGTCGTCGTCGCAACGCCACCGGTAGCACATACACAGGTCGTCGTCGATGCAGCGGAAGCAGGCGTACACGCTTTCTGTGAGAAACCGCTCTCCCTGACGCTGGCTGATGCTGATACGATGATCGCCGCCTCAGATACAGCTGGCACACACCTAATGGTCGGGCAGGTACTACGTTTCTATCCTGTCCATGAACTCGGTAGACAGATGGTGGATGCTGGCGACATCGGCGACATCACTTACATCGAAACCGATTACACGGGACCTTACAACGCACCACGTACGCGTCCCGACAGTTGGTACGGCACCGTCGGCGGACTTTTGGAAAACGGCATCCACAAATCCGACTTGATTAACTGGTTCGGCGGCACTGCCTTGACCGTCGCCGCAGAGGTCGGCAGCTTCTCCGGACATGACGATTGGGAGGATTACACCGTCTCGCTCATCCGCTACGATTCAGGTGCTGTCGGTATCTTACGGTGGGGACGTTTCCTCGGGGCACGCGGCACCAACGAGACGATCATTGATGGCACGAAAGGGTCGCTCCGTTTAGATATGGGCGCGGATCTCGCCTATTTCAAGAAAATCGGCGGCAACTGGGAAGAGATCGTTCCGAACCGTGATGGACCGAGCGGAGTCGTCGGTGAACTGACCCATTTTGTCGATTGCATCCGAGACAACAGAACACCGATGATTGATGGGAGAGGCGGGAAACACGCCGTAGAGATCGTTCTGGCGACTTACCAGTCCGCGAAAGAGAAAACCAAAGTCGCACTGCCGATGGATCCATAAAATATAAGGGAAATACAACCCCTTCACAATACAGAAATACAACCCCCCTTGAAGAAACACCCCATGGTGCGCTGTTTACGAGGGTTCATCAGGCGGGGTTGTAATTCCTCTTTGATAAGGGCGGTTCCGGGGTTTACGATTCCCGCTGATAAATAGCCTTACCAAAGCAAAGACAAATTTGACTTTAGCCCTAAAATGTGGTATCATTTATCAAAAATTGGGATTTGTTTAAAGAATGCGGGAGATTGTAGAACTTCTCATCCGAAGCATCCACCTGATCGCAACGATCATCTGGTTCGGAGGTGTCCTCTTTTCTACCTTTGTCGCAATGCCGATCCTGCAACAGCACCTAACATCGCAGGACTTATTAGCGGTTCATAACCGTTTTCGGACATGGATACGATTGATGATCCATATCCTCCTGACAACAGGCGCGATGGTGTTCTTTATCGTTGCATGGGATAACGGTTTTTTTGCGAAGCAGGTCGGTAGCGATTTCAATTTCAAGACCTATATGCTAATCTTCGTCGCAAAACTGGCGGCGTTTGGGTTGATGACCCTCTTTTGGGGCCTGTATAGTTCGCTCTATCGTCGGCATCTTGAAGTTGCACCATCGGACAGTGAAACACATCACAACCAGAGTCCGTATATCAACGTTTGGAGAGGGTTAACACTCGCTTCAGGTTTTATCGTTTTCGCACTCACAATGCTCTTGAAAAACTAACGGAGAATACAATGAAAACCCTCATCTTTATCTTAATAGTTTTTTTCGTAATCGTGTTGCCAACCCGCGCCGAACTAACCCCCGAAGACCTTGATAAAATCCGTTTGATCGTTAAAGAGGACATTAAGAAAGAATTTTCCAGTTTTGAGGGGCGGATCAAAGAATACGTTGACATCAAAATTGGAGGGGTCGATAAACAGTTTGAAAGCGTCGATAAACAGTTTGAAAGCGTCGATAAACAAATCACGCATGTAACTTATATCACTTATGGACTCATCGCCCTTATCGTAGCAGCGATAGGTATCCCACAAATCATCATGGCGTGGCGGAGCGAAAAGGACCAAGACCACGCAAAACAGATTCAAGAACTCAGACAGGAAATAGAAACACTCAAGCAGCAGCAAATTATAAGGCCTTAATATACGCCATCAGTGAGGTGGCTCCCGACCCGTAAAAATTCCGACTTGAAGACCTAATTAAAAATATGACAGACACAAAAGTTCAGGCAGTCTCATGGAATATCACACGGTTGTGTAACCTGAAATGTACGCACTGCTACCTCCCAGCAGGTTTCGTAGACACAAGTGAATTCGTAGATGGGAACCTTCCGCTATCTGATATTCACGGAACACATAAACACTCGAGATCGGCAGAACTCAGCCAATCCCAATGTTTTCGCGTCATTGATGAGATCGCCGAAATCAACCCGCATATCCTTCTCATCCTCACGGGTGGAGAACCGTTATTACGCCCAGATATTTTGGAGATCTCAAAATATGCCTCCGATACCGGGTTTCTCGTTGTCATGGGCACAAACGGTGTCCTCCTCAACGACGCAGTGGTCGAGAAGATGCAACAACACGGTGTCACCGGCGCAGGTGTCAGTCTGGACTCCATTCAACCGAAAGACCACGATAAGTTTCGCGGTATGGAGGGTGCGTGGAAAGCGACGATGAACGGTGTTGAGGCACTC
>RKRO01000500.1 GCA_007571355.1 Candidatus Poribacteria bacterium
GTATGCTATTAAACACAATCATTTTATACATCTTATTAATATGAACGCACAAGTTTAAGGTGTCACGCGGTTAAAAGATCACGTGGATGCGGTATAATCCTTGGAGGTAGTTAATGGCTCAACTCACACGCAATGAAATTTTAAAAAGATGGCAAGCCGGTGAATCCTGTTCTGGCGAAAATCTCGCAAACTTAGATTTATCTAATGAATTGCTTTCAGGTATTGATTTGTCGTCAACAGATTTGAGCGGTGCGGACCTAAGTAACACCGACTTAACAGATGCGAATTTAAACGATGCGAACCTTTCCAGTGCGGACCTCTCCGGTGCTATACTACATCGGACGTATCTGGTCGGTAGCAATTTAACGGACGCAAACCTTGAGAAAGCGAATTTACGCGGCGCGTTTCTGAGCGGTAGCCTGTTCTGTGGTACAAATTTTAAAAACGCCGATTTACGCCGTGCCACTCTCGGGTGCCCACAGTGTGAGGTACCGGGACCTTTCGGGTCGCTCACCAGTTTTGAAAATGCGAATCTTGAATCGGCAATTTTCGGTGAAATTAAGCTGAAAGGCACTGTTCTACTCGGCGCGAATTTGAAAGACACGTATTTATATGAAGTTGACCTCTCTGAAACCGTCTATCGCGCAACCGATCTCGAAGGTGCTATCACCAAAAAAGGACGTAATTAAAATTAAGATACCTCTCCATCTCAGCGCAATTTGCTATTCATAGGTCGGCATAGGAGCAACGCTTCTTCTATCCATTCGTCTCGATCTCCGCCTTACCGGATACGCCAGAGATTGATACAAAAAATACTTAAGAGCACTCCCCGTTCTTCTATTATATGTGACGTTAACATAACACAAGAGGTTTACCTAAAATGCATTTTTTCTCGATAGGCAGTTGAAACCTTGGAATTTACGTAGCGGTATCATAATCAACTCCTTGAACGATTTGGCGATATTCCACAGGTTCACACCTATATGGATTATTCGCAGAAATTCAGGGAGGATACTCCTATGTCTCTTGATGAAGAAATTGCTGGATTGGAGGCAGAACTGTATTTATTTCCCTCTGGTTCAACCCGCCGATCGCTTGGTTATATGAAGTGGCTGCGAACAAAAGGTGATAAAGGTTTCACACTAGCACCTGGGGATGTGGATTACCTCCGAAGTTTAGGCATTAAAATTGAGATAAAGGAAACAGATGGAAGTATTCAAATTGCTATCTCGACAGAATAGTATTAGAAATAGAGAACCGAAGCAACCGCTTAAATTCCCTCACTTGTTTAGCGGTAATTTTTTTGCAATTTATAGCGAACCGTAAAAATAAATAGACATATCCGTAGTACAAACTGTGAGTTTGTGGCAGCTCTGAATGCCCGTTAGCGACATTCAGACGGTTTGAAAGTGCCCGATTAATTCTAAACTTTACTATAATTTGACAAAGTCCGTTTCAGAGGGTATAATGTAAGAAAAATAAGTGCTTAGACGCTTTAATTTTAGGGTATACCGTTTAGCAGCGGGGAAAAAGACAGGATCAATGGAAAACAGATCAAAAAGCAATCAATGGGATATAGCAGTGGATGTTTGCATAGCCGCGCTGTGCGTTCCATCTGCTGCTGCGTTGTCACCCCTGGCCCCCCCCCACTTTACAAGCGTTAAGTGTTTTACTTCATAAGGTGCATTCTCTTACGGAGACCTTGCGTTCCCGCGTGCTGCCTTTGTTACAGACGAGGCGTTGCATAGCGGGGTTTTTGTATTGCATCGCCTAACATGTTCTCGCGCGGTGCGACTTTTTTATTTAACAACGGCAGAGATATGTGCTATGTTGATTTACCTATCTTGTTGTTGTCGTATGCTTTTTTGTAAATGGCAGTCTCTAAGACACGGTCCTGCCATTACATGGGCAGCTTCATTTCCAACACATTTGTTAAAAAGGAGTTCAAGCGATGAAAAAGCGTTTTATCTATCCTATAATGCTATGCGTTCTTCTCGGGAGTGTTTTGGGTCTCTGGCACGTTTTGCGCGATAAACAGCGGATATCTTCTGAGAAACCGAAAAGGGTCCAAACGACACCCGTTGCACCCTCTCAGAATACGAAGCAAAGCACAGCCGGCCGCGCGGAACAAGAACCAACGAAAGAACCGGAACCAATGAAAGAACCGGAAGACCTCTATTCTGGTTTTGTAGACAAGAATGGTGACGAGGTCATTACATACCTGGAAGTCATGAACCTGAATTTGCCGTGGTCCCATCCAGATAATGTGAGAGCCAGACACCGACTTAGTAATGCAAATAGGAGAAACAGATTAACCGCTGAAGACCTTGAGTCACCAGAAACCAAAAAACTTGTTGAACTGCTGGAATCTCAAGAATATTTGGAACGTACCTTAAATGGGGCGTCAGTGAATGAGTTGATGAACTTTCTTGCGGATAATGGCATACCAGGAGCCAGAGATTTTATGCATCAGCCCTTTCGCGAACACTTTCCCACGGGGGTCGCAGCCGATTATGAGCCCGAAATGCGAGAACGCCTAAAATCCCTCATCATTGAAAATGGCGGTTACGATAATAGTGTTTTTCAGGCGTTCCTGGAACCGCCAGAAGTTACCGCTTGGTATATGTATCAGTTTATGTCGAAAATGACACCGAATGAGCCAAATGGTGAGCTATCACTTGGGCACGATTGGAGGAAGAGTGTGGAAGCGGAAGCCTTTGAGGGCATAAATGTTAGTGCGCAAAAATCCATCGAAACAGGCATCCCCCCAGACGCGGAAGTCCCCCAGACCAGCGGCGTGCCGCCAAACACCTCTACGGATACAGGACTGTATCCAGACCCGCTTGAGCCTCAAACGGACGCAGCGTCCGATAACTCAAAGGCACCGGTAGCATTACAGCAGCGACTTCGGGAATTATCCGATGCGCGCCACCGATTGTTGGACGCGCTGAACGAAGAAGAAGATATTCAAACTGCATTTCGCAAGCAGTTTTCACCGGAGCGTTTCAATCGTGCCTTGCAAACCTTGAATCAATATGGTCCCGAAGAAGGGCTCCGCAGGCTTAAGGAGTCCGATCCGGAAGTCGCAACGCATGTCGAACGGCTACTGCCCAAACAACAAGCGGAGGACTAAATGAAAAAGAGACTTCTTTTCTATAGTCTTGTGCCCTTTGCGGTCTTTGCCTTCGTCGTAGGTATTCTCAGTTCTGCAACTGAGATAGGTCCGACACCGAAAGCGGAATCCCCGCAGGTATCTGTCGAGGCATCAACGTCTCCGGCGGCACCGACGGAATCCACCGATGTCAAGGCATCCACGGCTGTCCAGAAGAAAGCGTGTGGGTGCTGTGCGGATCGTCTTGCCCACTACCGAGAACGGCTTCGCAAAGCCCGCGAACGGAGACAGAGAGCACAAGACGCTGAAACGCAGGCGATACCGCCGCAAGCACCAGCGAAGGCAGGCACCTCATCACACAGACCGGACTAGTGCAAAAATATCTTCAAAAACCAGATAAGTTATTCCGTAACGTGTTGTGTATTGTGTGCTTATTCGCTTTTGCAGTTGGCCCTCGGCTGTTGTCGTTAGATGCCCACTGGTCCAGCGATGAAGCGCGATGGCTCAACCGAAGTGCGCAGTTCATGTCTGCTGTTGAAAAAGGGGAATTTTCCAAAACCCTCGTCGCCTATCACCCCGGTGTAGCGACGATGTGGCTGGCGGGGCTCCGCACCCTTTTTATGGACCCCGGTGTAGATGTCCCGAATCTCGCTCGCGCCCGTGTGTTCATTGGGATTGCAGTATGGGCAGGTATCGGCATCACCTGCCTTTTACTCTACAAACTTTTCGGACAGTGGATCGCACTCGCGGGGTTCGCGTGTCTTGCTTACTCGCCGCTCTTTTTGGCACAGACACGCCGCGTCCATACCGACGCACTCGCCACTGTGTTTCTCCTACTCACGGTGTTGGGGTTTCTGCCCTATTGTGCCCGCATCCCAAGCGACGCTCGTTGCGCTGTTGTGTTGGATGCGGGGACTCTCTGCTGAGATTGTTTTAGCCAGATCCGCATTTTTTTAGAAATGAAAACCTAAAAGGCACCGCGTTATGCAACAACAATCGTTTAATTCAGTTGCATCTCACAGAGTTTCTGATACAACCCTCCTTTTGCTAACAACGTTTCGTGCGTTCCGGTTTCCAAAATTTCACCCTCCTTGATAACAAGAATTTTATCAGCGCGGACAACGGTTGATAGGCGATGCGCGATAATAAAACTGGTTCTTCCTGCCATCAGGTTTGTCAACGATTCTTGGATGAGTGCCTCCGACTGTGTATCCAGTGAAGATGTAGCTTCGTCTAAAACGAGAATCGGGGCATCTTTTAGGAGTGCTCGCGCGATAGAAAGGCGTTGCTGTTCGCCACCGGAGAGTTTCATACCCGCCTCACCGACAGACGTTGCGTAGCCTTTAGGCAGTTTGGTGATAAACTCATGAGCGTTTGCCTTTTTCGCCGCTGCGATGATCGCGTCGTCGTTAGCCTCCGGACAACCGTACCGAATATTTTCCAGAATCGTGCCATCAAAGAGGAATGTGTCCTGTGGGACGAGTGCAATACTTTGTCGCAGCGAGACCAACTTTACTTCAGAAATAGGGACATTGTCAATCAGGATTTTCCCAGATACGACTTCATAGAAGCGTAGCAGCAGGTTGAGGAGCGTCGTCTTTCCACTTCCACTCGGTCCGACAAGTGCGACAACCTCTCCCGGTTTCGCTTCAAAAGAGACGTTGTTGATGGTGTGTTTAGATGCCGCTTGCGGGTCTTCTGAATTTTGTGAATAAGAGAAGGTGACGTTCTCAAATGTGACGGCTCCGTGGATGTTTTTTAATTCGATGTTGTCTGTCGAGCGGTCGTTCCCTTGTTGTTCTGCCTCAGATCTGAAATCGAGGAGATAAAAGATGCGTTCCGCGGAGACGAGGCACTGTTGTAACGCGTTATTTGCATTGCCAATTGTCTTGATCGGTTTAAAAATCCACATTACCATCCCGATGTAACCTATAAACCATCCTGTAGAGAGTTGTCCACCAATAACCTCCCAACAGGCTAACCCGAAAACTGTAGCGACACCAACAAACCCCAACCACTCAATCGTCGGAGGTAGGAGTGCAGCGAAGCGCGCGCGTAGGATCGCTGAGCAGTATTGGTTCCAGTTAAGAGTTCGGAAACGTTCCGTTTCTGCATGTTCAGATGTAAAACTTTTGATAATCTTGATCCCAATGAGTGTCTCTTTGAGTTGTGAATAGATGTCCGCGCTCTGTTGTTGGATATTTGTGCTGGCACCACGAATGCGTCTGCCGATAGTTGTAATCAGATAAGCGACCAATGGAAGAATTAATAAAACGAAGAGCGTGAGTTTGTAACTCGTGATGAGCAGTATGGAAGCGAATAAGGCGACAAGGACAAAAGCGCGTATAATATTTGCCATCGATGCAATGAGTGCCTGCCACACTCGGACATCGTCTGTAATACGTGCCATGAGATCGCCAGACCGTTCTTCGCGTAAAACCCCTAAGGGCGCGGTGACAATACACTGATAAAGCACGCTTCGTAACTGAAACGCTAACCTATGTCCGACACGCGCCATCACATAGTCGTTGCCGTAAGTGAAAATACCTTTTATGAAAACAAGGATGAGCATCCCACCCACCAACCAGAGAAAGGCTTTTAGGGCATCACCGGCATTTGTCAATTTTATTTCAAAACCGTCGAAAGCGAATATTCCAACGTCCCCTTCATGCCGAAGGTAGCGGATAGATACGGGTTCATCAAATGAATTGCCACCGACGGTTGTGAGTCCATCAATCGTATCGGCTAAAATTTGGAAATATCCGAATTCGCACACGGCAACAACTAAGGCACAAGCGGTTGCCAATAGGATAGAGCCGATATACGGGCTGTGATACCGGACGAATCGGGTAAAGATTGGATTTTTGGTGAACGGTTTCTTGTCCATATTCAATCCGAATCTACATGCTCTGTTCTAAACCGATAGTCGCCAAATTGGATGACACACGCCTGCTTCGCAGCATCGCCCACTTTTTTTGAAAACGGGCAACGGATACTAAGCTCCCGCTTCCGGAAATTTACAGCTTCAATAATACCGATGGCGTAGGTGTCACCAGTCGCATCGGCTAATCCGACGAGTCGGCGTTCAAAACAGTCGGGGACCTCTGCCGTAACGCGAGTCAAACTTAAATGGTTTTTGATGTGCGCGCGTGCTGCTTTGGAGAGGGGGGTGGATGCAATGAGGCATAAGGTACGGTGCACCCATTCGGCATAGTGGATTTTGGTTTCTGTAAGGTGGGAGAGGATCTCTAATTCTTTCTCATTTGCGGGACGTCCTATGAAAAACGGGGTGCCTTGACCACGAATCCGTCCAAAACAGAGGCGTTGCGTGCTGCTCACAGAGAAATACGTATCAAACCGTTCCTTCCGATACCGGCTCCGGACACTACCGCTCTTTGATCGAACGTTTCGGTGTGGGAGGAGATAGTGAATGTCAAGCCACTCCTGTTGCGTGTAGCATGCAGTTATCTGTGTCAACTCCGCAGAACGACCGATGCAGACCAAATGGTTCGGTCTGATGAGTTCAATCTTATGCTGTTTGAGCGTGACTGCAGGCGGATCGTGGATATAGCCGGTTGTGTCAATAACAACGAAATCAGGATCGGTCTGTTGTGCGCTATCCACCATCAAACCTATCCCTGTAAGGATTTCAAGAAAGTGTCCGGTTGAGGATACATCACCCACAAAATAGAGGCGTTCCGCAGTGCCGTTAAAGACGACGCGATTCTCTGCTCCGATGTGTGCGTCTGGTGCGAAGGACTTCATACCGACTGTGGTCGGCGGCCCGATTCGAGATTGTCCGATGTCGGCATCAACGCAAGCGACTTTTAGCCCTACCGCGAGGGCGTAATCCGCTAAAAAACGGCAGAAGGTCGATTTTCCGGTATCGGTTGCACCTATCACTAACACAACCTGCTGCGATTTGACAATCTGATTCGCAAGTTCGCGCCACTCTCGGTTAACCTGATACGGGCTATCCATTTTCTGCCTCCTCGCGTGGCGCATTCAGTCGCCAAGGCTCATCTGGTAGCGGAAAGTTACACCCGGAAGGCTGAACACCTCAGCTAAGGGCGGCATCTGTTTAATTCCGAGGAGTTGTTCAAACAGGGAGGTACGTCTTTCTGGACGGAGTACCCGCGGTTTACCCGCAATACCTGCCAGTTCTCCTGCAATTTGGATTGCATCGGGCAGATTCCCGAGTTGATCAATCAGTTTTGATTCTAACGCCTGTTTTCCCGAAAAAATCCTTCCATCAGCGAGTTCAACGACTTCAGCACGCGTTAGGAGACTTCCGCGTGCCGCGAAGATCGCATCCACAAATTGGTTGTAAACGTCATCAACGGTGGCTTGTAGCACTGCTTGCTCCTGTTCTGTCAACTCACGGAACGGTGAACCTGTATCCTTAAATTGTCCGCTCTTAACGACCTGATGTTCTAATCCGACTTTGTCGTATAAGCCTTTCATCCGCGTGAATTGCATAATAACGCCGATGCTACCGGTCAACGTCCCGGGATTCGCGACGATTGTATCGGCTGCGCATGCAATATAGTAGCCGCCGGATGCGGCACTTCCCCCCATTGAGGCGATGATCGGCTTTTCTATCTTTTCGAGTTCTGTGAATATCTCTTGGACCGGGGCGACGCTGCCGCCGGGGGAATCAATTCTCAGGACGATTGCCTTGACACTTGGGTCATCGCGGTAGGTGTGAATCAGTTTAATCGTCGCATCGGATTTGGAAACAATGCCAGCAATATCTATCACGGCGACTTTCTGCCCGATAGATGTCCCGCTGCCCATTGTACGTAGTAAAACCAACATGAGAAAAAATAAAACGACAATACTGATT
>RKRO01000088.1 GCA_007571355.1 Candidatus Poribacteria bacterium
AGGTATGGCTCTGCGGGTTTTTTGTGTTGCATCAAGAACGCATTCGTTCCTTCGCGGTGCAACTTTTTTGTTTGACGATAACACCGGAACGTGTTAGACGAATATGCGTCATTTGTTGTCGTCGGACATGTTTTGAGATGGCAGCCTCTCATCGTTTTTGAGGTGCGCCGAGGGTGTCGCAAGCACCATCGACGCGGCACTGCCATAACCGTACTATGACAGCGCGAACCTAATTGTAGCACAGAATGGATGCATTTTGTAAGACTTTTAGGTTCGCACCTTACACAAAACAGAGGATTGCAAGAGTAGAGTCTCGTCGAGATACCTTCAAGTCCTCTCTGCAAACGAAACAGGACATACCGATGTTTATACGGCTCAAAGCAGCAGTACTTATCCTCCTGCTAATGGCTGTCGGTGTGGTAGCATATCTTCAGCCAAAAAAGTCTTGTGCTCTCACAGAAACACCGAAAGCAAAAGTATGCCCTCTTGATGAGGGTTCGGGCGAATGTCCTTATCAAATCGAATCAAACGGGAGATTAAAATGATTAGAAATACAGCACTTTTGACGCTTCTTGTTTTCACCTTTAGCCTCTTCACCCCGATACTTATGCAGCCGAAAGAGGCAGAGGCAGATTTAGCCGAATGTGCAAAATGTGTGATTGAAACTATCAATGAAAACTCAGGTCTCATCACCATGGTTTTTACAGGGATAGCAGCCGTAGCTGCCGGTTGTGTTGCAGCATGTACGGTGTATAAGACTTGGCAGTACAACGAATGCACAGCAGTAGGGACGAAAAATTGTGCAGGCACCAGGTGGACATGTACCGGGGATGCAACACTCGGTGGGTGTGGTAACGAAATGTGCATATGTCAACAGAGTAGTCATGACAACGGGACTTCTACCTGCACCAATGATAGGTGTCAAGATTACGAAACCACCTATCGTAATTGTGTAGGTCACACATGCAGCAGTACGATAATTACATCCACTTATAGTTATAGTGGGTCTTATTGGTAGCAATACCTAAGCATACCACAACGAAGTTCCGTTATCACATCATAGCATTTCCAAAATCGTTGTTGTTTGACACCCTATCAACAACGATTTTGGGGTCTATCAAAACAGGATCACTCTATGAAACACCGACGAAAATCGAAACACATCCGGCAAAAAAAGCAGGAGAAAAGGTTCACACAGTGGTTTGCTGGAGGAAGCACCGCATTTATTCTCTTGGCGATCGGTGCCTTCCTATTCTGGCATAGCAACCAGACACCGCAGGAACCGGTGAAGGTTTACAAAACCACTCTGTGGTCACCACAAACGCTGCGGCAGTCTATTCCATCAGAAGGACAACAAAAGGGAGGCACCTCACATATACCGCCTTCTGAGGGGGGATCGGGGGCCGCCCGCGAGAACGCTGAACCTGAAATGCTGGCAGACACCTCTGTAGAAACGACCTTGGTTGACGAAACAACACCCGCAGCCAACAGGGATCTCACCGATTCCGAAATCTCCAAATTAGAACATGCCGCCTTACATATGACTGTGGAACGGGTCATGAAAGAATTCGAGACAATCCTCACAGAAATGAATGAAAGGTACCCTGAAGTAAATGAAGTCATGTCTATTTCCCATGAAGAACTTCATAAGCGGTACCCAACACAAGCCTCACGGGATGCACTCAATGAACGACTCGACCAGATGCGCGCGGAATTTAAAGACCGTGCGATCCAACTGTTTTCAGAACTCCCCACAGAGACGCAACTGGAATATATCATCCGCATAGACGAACAGATTTCTAAAACCCACGGAGATGAAGCTGCCAACGAGATGACTGCAGAACTTTTGGATAAACTTAAACTTTAAACCCGTACCAAACAACGAAAGGAGGAACCCTTCAAATGCTCTTTGATATACAGATTGACCCCATCGCAACCCTTGAAAATCAATACAGAGAAACGCTCGAGAAAGGCACCGAACCCTACCCCACGCTCGCCGATTTTGATGTTAATACCCCTTTAGAACTTCTTGAGCAGTATCCAATCATTCCCTTTCTCTGGACAGTCTTTAAAATAGAAAGACAGAACGATGTCACGCACTTTCTCAAGCTCCAAAAACCGATCGCAAACCTCCCGCAAACGGAGCAGAAAGAACTGATCCGGTACATCAGAGAACTCGCTGTTGTTTTTGTCCCGATCTATGGCATGGTCAAAAACCTCACAGGAAACAACGCATACGAGCGAACCGGCCCCCTAAACAACGGGATCGGATTTTACCTTCAATCCTTCGGAACCGCGCTTATTAAAGAACTCAAACTTGGGTTCACCGAAGAAGATATATTTTCCTGCGAAAAATGCAGGGATCCAAAATGTCATCCGTATACTGCGATATGTGCTGATTGTCATTTCCCTCACTTTAGCTGTGATAGAGAAAGCCTCACGTATCACCGCAACAGAGACACCACTTGTGACGTGTGTGGAGAAACACACGCTGTATGTCTTGAACATGTCCAACACCCGGGCCAGGAATCCTGCACCGTCTATAGGCGAAAAAGCCCCCTTGCCGCGAGTCCTCCATTTGAAAATGGCGAAATTGTCACCGTGGAAACCCGTCGATTGCTACGCTGTCTCAAAGAAGAGGTTCGAGAGATCATCAAAGAGATACATCACCAATTTCCAACACTCGTAGATTTTCACAACCGGCTCCCCGACACATTCCTAAAACAGTATCCTATCATCCCCGCGACCCTCACCGTTCTTAAAGACTCCGCAGCAAACCCAATGCTTTTTCATCAAATGCGACGCGATATGAAAGCCGCAGGGTTAAAGTTCATCTCTGCAATGCGAGACATCACCGCTGCCGAATGGGGGGACCTCCTTGCAGATACCTCAACAAGCGCTGTGATCCAACGCTTCAAACTCAAATGCTCCATTGATGAGATTGACACCTGCTCTAAATGCGGAGAAAAATTCTGCGGCGGTGCTCAAAGACGGTGCTTCGGTTCAGAGGTTGATGGAAACCGCGTGCAGGGATGTGAGCAAGAGCATTATGGCTGTGAACGGAGTCACTACACAATACTCACGTGTGATAATCCTGAATGCCTGCGCGTGAATGAAGTGTATCGGCAATGTGTCGGACATACTTGTATCTTTCCTTAAAACACAGCAATGACAAACCTACCTCTCAAACATATCGGTATTTCTGCCCTATTCCTCGGCCTCCTGTTCCTATCCCTCTGGCTTCGCCTCCAAGTCGTCCATGGAATCCCAGAAGAGCAGTTGCTGAGTGTCGATGCGTTCCTCTACTACGCACAAGCCGAAATGATCGCAGAACAAGGCACGTTGCCCGCACGCGACATGGACCGCTGGCTACCCCTTGGTAGGGATAATACGCAACTACTGCCCCTTTGGTCTTACGCCCTTGCGTATATCCACAAGGCATTCTCTGCGTTTTTGCCAAACCTCTCGCTCTATCGGTGGACACTCTACGCCCCGACTTTCTGTTTTTGTATCGGACTTGCCGCGCTCTGTCTCTTTCTCTACCGCCGTTACGGACTGCTGTTTTCAAGCCTCGTCGGTTTCTTTATGGCCACATTGCCGAGTGCTATCGCCCGCAGCACCGCCGGGTTCAGTGATCGCGACGCTTGGTGTTGGATGCTCGGCGTGCTGGTTGTCACGCTCCACGTTGCTTCGCTACAGGCACAGCATCCCCGGCGACGCTGGCTCCTCACATGTGCCAGCGGGTTCACGATGTTTCTCGGTGGATACTCCTGGGAAGGCTTCGGCGTGTTCGGACTCATCATCATTTTCATTGAACTGTGGCAGTTCCTCACCTCTAAAACAGAAGATGGACTCCTGTATTACGGTGTCTGGGTCTTAACCTTTGTGCCCCCTTTATACATCCTCTCACCCGCCTATCACAGTGGCTACGGGTTCGCAAAATATCTCACACCCTTGGTGCTTATGCCGCCGCTCGCGCTGTTAGGTATGCGCGCCCTTCGTTACCTACTCTTGTCCAAAGTCGAGAAACTCCGCCCACACGCACGCACGCTGGCCTTCGGTCTAATAGGTGTTGGCTGTCTCTCCGCTCTCGGCTATGTGCTCACACAAATTGACACCTTCGCCAGCACTACCGTGCCACTGAGCCAAAACGCCTTGATGTCCATTATCGGGGAACTCCAAAATCCAGAGTTCCGTTATTGGCGAACCCTATACGGCAGCACGTTCGTCTTCGGCAGCCTCGGCGTGATACTCATCTTTTTGCGGCTGTCCGCCACCACCCAAAACAATACACACCGCAATTGGAAACGATACCGAGATCGTCTGTTGACGACACTCCCGCTCGTCCTCTTTCTTCTAACGACCTTTTTTCGGGAACCCCTGGATAACATCGCCGGCGAAGCCACTGGGACTCTCCTCTTCTTCACAGCGCTCGGCGGGACACTCGTCTGTCTACTGCTCACCGCATGGCAACGACAGACATCTGCCAAGAACGAAATCGCCTCCGTTGCGATGACGGCATGGTTTGTTATCTGGCTGGCACTCACCCGCGACGCGACACGCTACAACTTCTTTTTCTGCCTCTCTACTGCCTTCTTCACCGCAACCTTCATTGAGTTTTTAGCAAACACCGCCAGTGAGAAACTCCGAACCTCTAAATACACCAGCGATGCCTTCCGAGAAAAGTTCCTGCACACACCCTTGAAAACAGGGATCGTCGTTGGGCTGCTCGCGCTTATCCTCTTTTGGGGCACCATCGGCGGGTATGCCAAACACATCATTCCCGCTGGCAGAGAACATCATACCGTCTTCCCTACAGAGCCCGCCGAAACCGAGGCATACCGTTGGATGAAAAAAGAACTCTCTCGTGATGCCATCGTCGCTGCGAACTTCGACCACGGCACACTCATGAACGTCCTCGGGGGTGTCAAAACTATCATCGACCAAGACCACTATCTCCAACACTGGATCCACCTCTACAACCGGCACGTCTTTGGGGCGCGTTCAGAACGCGAGGCGTTGGAATTCCTGAAAACCCACAACGCGACACACCTTCTCCTCTCCGAGGAAGACGTTCTCTACGGGGCGGGGTCTTTTTCAAGGATTGGCAGCGATGAAACAGATGACCGTGAGATGAAGAGAACCCGGATGAAACTCTTACGTACAGAAGACGGGGCACCTTGGCGGATCTTCGAACCCAAAGAGACCCCCTTCGTTTATATAGAAACGCCGCCGGATACAGAGACTGAGCTCCTAACAGCACGCCTCAAAAGTGGTGGCACTGTCCAACTCCCCTACGTCGCTTTTTCCGAGACGCAACACAAACGTCCGGCATCCCTGCCGGAGACAGCAGAAAATGAATATGGTGGTGTTCTTCTCTTCTACCATGAACACCACGGACATTTAAACCTGATCAGAGGCACCTATCTGCCACCTGACACGTGGAACAATCTCACAGTAAAACTCTTTATGCGTGAAGAACACACCGAGGCATTCGTCCAAATCTACCCGACAGATAAAGAAACCAAGGCACAAGTCAAGATTTGGGAAATCCGATATCCCCCCGACATTCAGGCGAATGACAAATACCTTGAAACTGGGTACCCAGAAAGGAGTTATCAGGAGTTACAATCTCGATAAACATGATCGCCAACATCATCACACTCGGTTGCAACCCTTTAACTTTTGCGGTGATTGTCCCTTTCAACTTAAACACCGGGGCTCTCAGCCAGCAACAATACCTATATCCCCACTCACTTCCCAGTCTTTTGGCGGGCGAAATGTCAACAGAACCTAGGAAACCGACAAATGTGAGCCAGCCATCTGATCCCCCCTGATAAGAGGGGGTAGGGGTGTCTTGATAAAAGTGTGTATTCATTTTTTAATATTACGATAAATCCCCGATCCATATCCCGTTGCGTCAGTGCCGCAAACACGAACTTGGCGCGATCCCGGCTAAGCACTTCCGACTTCCGATCAATTTTTCCTTTGACACTTTTTCCAAATATGCTATCATCTTAGGCAATTGTGTCCGACGATTTCTATTCACATCCAAATTTCGGGGCAACGTCTTTTATAGTAAAGCCCGTAAGGATTGAAACACATCCCATCCAAGCGATACCCTCTGATTCCTCCTGCTTGTGGTGGGAGAGGGGTATCTTCGTCCAAGTGTGCATTTATTTTCGACTTTCATGATAAATCGCATCCCTTGATTTGTTAGGCAGGAGCATGCCGATGCTATTTCGCTTTTCACTGTACGGATTCCTGAAGAACCAACGCTACTACGATCCGTTTCTGTATCTGGTGTTCCTTGAGAAGGGGTTGTCCTATCTTGAAATCGGCATCTTGATCGGATTTCGGGAGATTTGCACCAACCTATTTGAAATTCCGTCCGGTGCTCTCGCTGACCTTTACGGCAGACGACGCGCCATGATTTTTTCGTTCTGCGCCTATATCGTCTCTTTTGCAATATTCGCTGAAAGTACATCGCTGTTCCTGCTTTTCGCTGCCATGTTTTTCTTCGGCTTAGGCGACGCGTTCCGCAGTGGCACCCACAAGGCGATGATCTTCGATTGGCTCCGCCTGCAGGGACGCTCAGACGAAAAAACAAAAGTATACGGTTTCACCCGATCCTGGTCACAGATGGGATCCGCTATTTCAAGTCTCCTCGCCGGTGTGCTGGTCTTTTACCGTGGTAATTTCTCAGACATCTTCTATTTTACGATCATTCCCTACGCGCTGAATATCATCAACTTCCTCGGCTACCCCGCACACTTAGATGGCGATAAACAGAGCGAATTTTCGCTTAAAGCGGTTTCACGCATGCTCGGCAGTGCCTTGAAACAGTCTGTCCAATTCGCCCCGCTCCGGCATCTCGTTTTTGAAGGCATGGGGTTTGAAGGCATGTATAAAGCCAGTAAAGACTTTCTCCAGCCAATACTCAAACAGGCAGCACTGGCACTCCCCTTATTTTTAGCACTGGATGCGTCAAAACGCTCGGCATTACTTGTTGCCGGGGTCTACTTTATCCTCTATTTCCTATCCTCTTTCGCCTCTCGAAACTCCCACCAAATCTCATATTGGCGCGGGAGTGACGAAGGGGCTGCACGCTTCATGTGGTGGATAGATTTGGCACTCTTTGCCTTGTTGATTCCGGCACTCTGGTTCAATTGGTATCCAGCAATAATTTTGCTGTTTGTCGCCTTGGCGATGCTCCAGAACTTCTGGCGACCTGGATTGATTAGCCGTTTCAATGCGCAATCCACACCGGAAATGAGCGCGACAATCCTATCTATTGAGGCGCAAGCGAAATCCTTAGCAACCATCGTCCTCGCTCCCCTGCTCGGATGGATAATCGATTCAGTCGGCAACTTTTGGCCAGTGGGAATTGTTGGAACGTGCATCGCCCTTGCAATTCTGCTTGCATACCGCGGTGAATTAGAAGAGCGTGCTGTATCAGCATGAATGGTCAAACAGAAATTGTCAGGAATGAAGTGAAAAAAGCAAACGCGACCTACTCGAAGAGTTCGAGGACGATTGCGGCATTTCAAATAAGGAACATCTATATATGCCCTACATAAACTGCCATAATAATAACTATTATTCGCCTGGTGAGAACTTATCGAAGCTGTTTCAGGAATTAGTGGTCAAACCATTTGAGAGTCCGCAACCATTGACCCCAGCGTGGATATGCCATGTGAGAAATAGAAACTCCAAATACCATAGGGAGACAATCCTGGAACAAGGAGGTACCAACTTTGATGAACCTTTTGACGGACTTACCCCCAAGGAAAAGGTGTTAATCTATTGTCGCTATTATATGCCGATGCACCTTTTTAGTTCTTATCATATTTTCAGAAAACACCTTGCATCCATAAGCGACAAAGTTATATTTATTGACTTTGGTTGCGGTCCCTTAACTTCTGGTATCGCGTTTTGGGCAGCTTTTGCAGGA
>RKRO01000240.1 GCA_007571355.1 Candidatus Poribacteria bacterium
TCTGAACACCGAAAATAAACAGACTCAGTAGGAGAATCTATCGTATGCTGGATCCGGCTGCCATCATACATTTCATAAGGTCCCCTATCCACGGAATGGCTGTCAGTTTCAGTTTTCAGAGTTTTTTTGACTGACAACCGATAACTGTTAAAAATCAAAATCGGAGACTGCAACGGCTTCCGCTGAAACTTTAATCAGTGCGAATTCAACACGCCGATTTTCTGCTGCTTCAGATGGACTCGTCGGTTTGGCAATAACAGGCTCTTTAATTCCGACACCTACTGGCACAATCTGGTCTGGATCGATACGTGCGTTTTTCCGACGTGCATAGCTAATAATCGATGCTTTAACCGCTTGTCCGCGCTGCTCGGAGAGTTTTAATGCAGCCCGCATCACTTGGTAGGGACTTTCAACGCTACTGCCATCGTCAAACTTTTTTTGCTGAATCAGACGAATCAAGTTCGCGGTGTTTTCCAAGCTAAAAGGCTTACCGTCCATGAAATATTTGTAGTTCCCGCGCGTCCCTGTCCGCCTCAAGATACCTGTTTGAAGTCCTGTTTTAACCAATACGCTCAGGGTCCGCGAAGGATCACTATGTCCTTTTATAGCGACTGCAGCGTTTCCGTATTTTGAAGCCAACTCAACCACCCTGTCAAATTCTTCCTGGTATTCAGCGTCACTAAAGGTGTCTTGATTCGCTTTAAATTGAATGGTGAACGAGATAAGCGTCTTTTCGTCTAATACGGCGTCTTCGTTGAACGCCTCAATCTCTGCCCGGACTGTCTCTTTTTTGAAACGGGTCTGTTTCAGTTGCGTGGGAGCCGTTACAGTCGTTGTCAGCAGATTCTTAAAGGTTGGCGAGTTAAAATTTAAATCGGAAGGAATCATCGCATATCGCTGCCTTGCAAACCCCCAGTTCACAGCCATATCCAACCCGGCTTTGTTGAAACCTTCAAATCCTGTAATTGTGTTGCTCGGATCGTTGAAGAAGGAAATATTGCCGGGTTGTCCAACGAACGTACAATCTGCGATTAAGCCGTGCGCGTCCTCTTCAAGTGTAGGCAATACCTCTTTACCGTAGATGTTCTGCATCATCGTCAGGAGCTGCGTATATTTTTCCGATCCGCTCGTTTCGTAGGTTTTTTTGAGCGTCAGGACCTCTTCGGCACCTTTTAGGTAACCCGCGAAAAAGCGTTCCACAAACGGTTTGTAAGCATCGTAAAAATCTTTGCGGCAGGCATAGACATCCGCAATGGAACGAGAAAGCGTTGCAGTGCTAACGACGACTCGTGCATCTTTGACTGTGCCTTCAGCACCTGTTCCCGTGTTTTCAGGACCGCCTGTTAATCCGATCATATCGGGCGTTATCACAAAGCAACCGGCAATCGTCGCGTCATTTCGGAAGCGTTCTGCCGGTCCATTTGCCCCTGTTAATTCATCCACCCAAATAATTTCCACATTTGATTTTGAAAGTCGAGCGGTCTTCAACATATCATAGAGCATGCCTACGTGCGGCCCACCCTTTTGGATGGCGATCTTTTTACCGCGAAGGTCAGAGATTTTGCGGATGTTAGAACGTCCAACGAAATGGTCCCCTGCTGACCAAGTCAGTTGCCCAAAGATAACCGGTTTTGTGCGGGCATCCTTTCCGACAACTTCGCTTGCTTGTGCGATCATTCTAAACGTACCGCGTAGAAACGGCGTTTTGCCCGCAAGATAGTCACGGACCTGTTGCTGGAAGTTATCCCCCGGTACTAACTTGAGATTCATACCGAGTTCTGCCATAATCGTCCCCGGGCGGGTCGTCACCCCACCGTTGGCATGAAAAAGTGCTGCTTCACCACCCCATGTGATATATGGTACGACTAGCGGTGTTATTGCCGTCACTTCTTGAACGGTAACAGAACCCACCGCATCTGAAAACCGTTCTTGTGCGTTCGCATGCAAGGCAAGAAAAATGAGCAGCATCACCAGACAAAACAGCGTACGTTTTGAAGATTGCTTGCAAACCAACCTAAAATTTCTTTTCATGATTTCTCCCTTATTTTGATCGTTATTTTAGTGGCTGTCGGAAACTATCGGCTTTCAGTTAAGAGTTTGTGGCTAACCGCAAGTGTTATTGATGCCACAAAGGACTTACGAATTGCCGATTGCTGACCGCTGATGGTTCTTTAGCGTGTAAGGGCATAAGCGACGATATTCATCCCTTGTTCAAACGCCCATCTTCGTTGTTCCTCACCACCAGGGCTGCACGGCCTACCTTCCCATGCGCAATTCAGATCGCTCGGGCAGAAGTAGACCATCACGCGGTCGCCGTCCATAATTGCTTCATCGTGATCGGAGATACCGGGAATAAATTTATCGCCGCCGAGATACTCATCATGGTCATAAAGCGTATGATAAATCCGATGGCTTATATCTAAACGTTCCAACTTCTTTTCCGGGAAAACTTTGCGAAGCATCTCATAGATGTGTGGGCGCAAACCGCCGCGCCCACCGTTCAGGCGTGCGTCACAATCTTCAACGTGGAGGAAACCACCACGCTCAAAATAATCTCGCAGTTTACGCACTTGTCCGTTGGAAAGCCGAATCCCGCGATGGCCTGTCATATAGAGGAACGGATATGCAAAGAGGCCTTCATCATCTATATCAACGTATTGTGGATGCTCGCGGACCTCAACATCAATTGTCGTATTTTCAGCAAGAATCTGGGTAAATTTGTGATCCGATGGCCAACGGTAATAGTTGACGATATTTGTGTACCAATCACCCCCTGGATACTTGAGTCGGACAAAGGTGAATTTCTCGCCTGTCGGGTTCATCTCTGGATAATGGTGTTGAATCTGTCCGTATCGTGTTCCGTAATGAATATCGAGTGTCGCGTCGTAAGGGATATATTCTCGGAACCCGTATTGGGCATGGGCTGGCAGGATTAACCCACCTGCAGCGACCACAGAAGCCGCAAGCCCAACGGTACCCTTCAAGAAGGAGCGGCGCGACAGTAAATCTGACTTCGGTTCTATGCCTGATATAGGTTTCCTTTCGATGGCACCGGGCGTTGTATTGTTGTTTAACACGGCTTTTTCCTCCTATTCCGACTGATTTTTTTTTATTCAATTTGCTTTGAAATCATATCAATACGTGGTATCGAACATTTGTGTCGGTCTACAGATGATATTTGTCCATAACAAATTATTGTATCTGAAGGATTCCTAACTCTATTATAACCTAAGGTCTCAAAAAAATCAAGATTGCATCTGCAATTGCGCGGCCTTGTGGCTGTGGTATTGGGCGAATTCTGCGGTTGCCACGCGCCGGTTTTGTATTCTTCTGGACTATAGCCTTTTTTGGGGGGCGTTTGTCCTGAGAAGTTGGTTGTAGTTTATCTTTAGATTCAGGTTTCGTAGAATCTTTCTGTTTAGTGCTTACAATCTCATCTCGAATTATCAGCATTGACGAATTGCCGCCATCCAGGTTAAGGGCATCCG
The DNA here is from genome assembly GCA_007571355.1 of Candidatus Poribacteria bacterium. Lineage (GTDB taxonomy): Bacteria > Poribacteria > WGA-4E > WGA-4E > WGA-3G > WGA-3G. The sequence goes on from RKRO01000240.1 coordinate 3,489, forward strand.
TTGCCCCCCATTCCAGAAACAATTCCGCGAGCCGCGACAACATAACACCGCGTCGCACCCCTGCCGCTGCCGCCGTTATTGTTACAAAAAGGAGCGTGCCATCTGCGTTTTTACCGATGGCGGTGCGCGGATGCCAAAAACTGTGAAATGCTTGATCGAATCCTTCGCGCTCGTACGCTTGTGTAGGAGGCGCGGTACCATCCCGCAATAGCAAGGGGCCACCGCCGATAATATGGACACAACCCGCCCATAAATTACTATCCCCAACGCGTTCTGGGATTATCGTCTCGCGAATCTGCACCGCATCACCTGCTGCGATATGTGATAAAAGTTCGCCGCGTTTCCTACCACTTACGGAGAGAACATACCCATCTGCAGGGATACGCAGACTTCCCTGGCCATTGTGTATCTTTGTTACTTTTCCGTTTCGCACAACGACTTCTGCGCCATCCGGCATTGTTAAGGTCACTACGTGAAAATGAGGACGGTAAATAACCAATTCGTTTCGCCCTCGTTCCCGATTTATACCATCAATTGCCAATGTTTTTCCATTCGGCAAGACGAGTTCCTGCTGTAAGGCGATCCTATCAATGTACGTCTCAATTTTCCCATCAACTGTCCTAAATCCGATGACGGCTCTACCTTGTTCCGGTTCACTTATCCATTCACCGTCAATTTTCAGTGCACCGACAGACTCGCCTCGGAACGTCCCCGCCATCTCAAAGAAACCGCCATTGATCGCAGCGAATGCATTGTGCCGCCGCGCAAGTGATGCCAAAGATTCTGTGCCGATCCCCGCACTCAACGCGCGGTAGGGTCGGATATTCACCGCACTTGGTGATACCGCAAGGATGTTCGTTAGCACGCCGTTGTCTAATATCTGTCGATGCGTAATGCCGTCCGCAACTGATTTCGTCACATCGCTTATCTTAGGATCGGTATAGGAACGGAAATAGTCCGTTATTTTGCTAAACTGAATGACCTGTCCTGCCCAAATGCCGAGACAGAAAACCGATAGCAAGCTTACTGCTGTTGATATGCGCGGATGGCGTTTAATGAAACGCAAAGATCGCTTTCCTAAATAGGTAATATCAAACATGGTTTAATAGTTGTCGGTTGTTAGTTTTTGGTTATCAGTTAAGAGGTTTCTTGTAACAAACCACGTTTTCTTAGAATAACGCCAGTATAAAAAAGGTATTAAGGATCCAAGGCACCTGCAAATTGCACAAAACGCAATAGATCCCGCCAAAGTGCCCCTGACGACAAACCTCACGGGCAATCAATGGTTTCCCTACGACAAACTGACAACCTATCTGAGCACATTCTTTATCAAACTCACGTTAGAATACACGAAGCAGGCATAGGTTGTTCCACTGTAAGAGGGATTTCCAAATCCCGACAAATCCCCTAAACATCAACACGCAGAAACGAAAGAAACGCCCCTGTGAACAACACGATAAAAAACAGCAATAATAATAGGATATCCGTAGCTGCAGCAGTATATGCCGCACTGAAACTGATACGGTCTTCAAATTTAGGAATTGATGCAAAGTCTACCGGTTTTTCTGAGGTGCCTTCCTTGGGACCGACTGTGTGTGGACTCTCCGGATCAGCGAGATCAGTTTCGATGATAAACGTTCTAAATTCATCGGCATAGCGGCGCGCTCGTTCTAAAAACTGGACGTGCTGTGTAAAACCCGTGCCAGCAAGCGACTCGATGGCGTAACGGACGCTTGATGCTGGGGATATACGCGTGACTGAGCGGGCAAGTTGAATCTGAGCAATCTGAGCATTCACGTGTGCTTCATCCAGTCCTTCGTTGGCTGTTGCTTCTTCTGTAAGGTATTCCGCCCATAATAGTGTTTCCTTCGTTGCGGGAACCTCTCGTGAGAGGAAGGGGATATCCAATCCAGTACCGTCTTCGGCACGCAATTTCTCAAACGGATCCATTCGCTGGGCATAAAATGCCTCACGGGTTAGTGGCGGCTGCAGCCCACTGGCAAGCGAACCGAGTGTAGAGGGAATCAAGATTATCCAAACAGTCCATAAGAGCAAGAGAATCGTCAGACTCGTTGACGAGTGGTTCACACGGGAAGAAATCAGCAGTCCCAGCGCGAGAAAGATTGACAAGTAAATAAATGCAAGAAACACAATGACTCCCAATCGTCCCCACTCACTCGCGCCTAACGAAATACTTCCTGAAGTGTAAAGCAGAAAAAGGTTGAGTAACGCCGCAATCAAAAAAGGGATACTGATCGTTATCAGTGCCGCAAAAAACTTGCTCACCAACACGGTGCCGCGTGAAATGCTGTTAGACAATACCAGTCGCAGCGTACCGTATTCTTTCTCTGAGGAAATCGCGTCAAAGGTGAACAAAATCGCAACCAAACTCAGCACGATGGAAATTATGTTCCCCCAATCAACGTCTGTGGAATCTGGCATAATGTCCCACAAGTTTGGGTTGGATTGTGGATAACTCATTCGCCATACCCCTCTGAGTGAAGTGCCGCCACCGCTTATACTCCAGCTTGCACGCCCGCCTTGAACCGATTCAGGTATAAATGCTTCACCGCCGCTGGTACAAAAGGAGAGTGAAGCCGGTTTCTTGTAGAGATCCCCAGGGCCTTCTATTACCAGATTATACAGATTGTCTGCATTTGCTCGCATCTTATCTAAAGATGCTGAGATCTTTTTTCGATACGCCTGTGATCGAGTTTTATGCGCGTCCAAATACGCAACGGCATTGATGATCATCAGTGTGATAAGCAATACCGTTGTGAAGGCGAACCGTAGGCTATTCAAATGGTCATAGAGTTCACGTTTTGTGAGATGCCAAATCATCCTACACCTCCTGCCGCACAAAGATGAGAAACGTTGCCATGAACAGTACACAATTGATAAGCAACAAGCAAGCGATGTCCCCGCTGGCATGCTTTATACTCGTTGATACATTTGCCCGTTGATAAGAAAATTGAGGTAAATTGCGCCAATCCACTTTTCCTTGATCGCTGGCGAACCATTGTCGGGAGGAAAAAATTTCCTCATCGTGAAAATAATTGATGATCGTTCCCCGGTATCGTTGGACTGCCAAAATAAAATCTGCAATACTGTAGAAATCTGTTCCTGCCCACGCCTCGGTCGTGAGATCATACATTGCTGCCGGTGAAAGCCGCATCAGATTTTTTGCAAGATTCGCCTTGCGAACGTAGACCTGTGCCAAAGCCTTCTGGCGAACCTGTCCTGTTCTCTCCGCTGCGCGGATACGGAGCGATTCTGTGAATTGATAGTAAGTTTTGGCGTATGGAATCCGCGGCTCTGACGCTTTGTCTATTTTCATCAGATTACGACTTTTTGCACTAAAATACTTCAGTGTTATTGCGTCCGAAGGCTGGTATGTGCCCCCACTCCCTGCACCTTTGAGCATATCAGCGTTTGTGTTTTCGCCCGCGACGAGATCTCGCTTCAAAAAATCTACCCGCTCTCGTTCAAATTCTTCCCAGATCTGCTCAATTTCACTGTAAGCGGATTCCAATTGAGAAGATGTGTGCCAAACCCGATTGACCGCGAAGACAATGAGGCCTGGATAGATTAAAACAAGGGTACTCCACACCACCATTGATAGCATCAAGGCGGTCGCAGTTCGGCGAGTGAGCGTGGAGATTAACAATCCTATCAGGTAGAAAACGGAGAGATAGATGATTGAGATTAACAAAATGCCACCGATCCGGAGCCAATCATCTCCACTCAGCGAAATTGACCCAGAGATAGAAAATAAAATTAGCGCGAGTAGCAAGCTCATGACCAAGGGAAGAATCAGACACGCCATCGCACTAATATACTTTGCTAACAGAATAATGGGACGGCTGACAGGGTTCGTCATCGTCAACCGAAGCGTCCCCGCTTCCCGTTCCCCAGCGATCGCATCGTGGGCAAAGAGCAGTGCAAGTAAGCTGAGAATAACCTGAAAAATTAGCACCAGGTCAACGTTGGAAAACAGGTTAAGGAACGGGTTATCCGCGCTGTGTGATTGCGTGTCCCAAAGCGTTGGCACAAGCGTATGCCGGACGTGGATAGAATTGCCAAGCCGTCGATCCAACCCTGCATTGAAAATGCTTAACGGGTTAGGCGGGCGGTCCACCCGGATTTTTCCCTCTACCTCCGAATAGGTTTCTGCCTCTAAAACCTTCTGAGCGTGTTGTTGCACCGCAGTATTGTAATTCGCCAGGCGACGTTCATAATCGGCAATCAGCACGACAGTATTCGCAACAATCAACAACAGCGTGACGATCATCGCAACGACAAATCGAAACGTCATAAGGTTGGTGAGCAATTCCCGCCAAATGAGTGTTAAAAACATCGCCTTATCACCCGTGGTTTATGGTAAACTTGAAAAATATAGTAAAATTCGAAAATAAATGCACACTTGGACAAGGCTACCCCCCCCCCCCC
>RKRO01000355.1 GCA_007571355.1 Candidatus Poribacteria bacterium
ATGTTCGGGGGCGGTTGAGTCTTCATCGAGCTGCGCGCAGGCGGATATACTTATACAGACGATGAATAGCAGAAGCACGTCGGTAATCTTCATAGTGTTTTTGCTATTTGTGTGGCGGCTGCAACGATCCACGCCTGTTCTCTTTCATAGACCGTCCGGAGATCCAGCCAGAAAAGTCCATCCTTGATTCTACCGATGATCGGAATTGTGGTGTTTCGGAACGCTGCTGCGAGTCTTTCAGCGGATATTTCTGTAGATTCAAGGAGGAGCGTGACGCTCGGCAATGTCTCAACAGGCAGTGCGCCACTTCCGATCTGCCCGTAGGTTTCCGAGACCTGAATGTTGATTTTTTCGGCGAAGAGGTCTTGCAGTTGCTCTTTGAGTTTTTCGGCGACAGCGTGGAGCGTCTCTATTGAGCGGGTATAGCGGTTGAGCATCGGAAACTGTTCAGGGACCGTGGTGCTGTCAATCAGGTAACGTTGCAATGTTGCTGACAGCCCGGCGATAATGAGTTTGTCAACGCGGAGTGCTCGCATCATCGGGTTTTTACGCATTTTTTCGATCCATTCCGATTTCCCGACGATGAGTCCCGCCTGCGGGCCGCCGAGCAGTTTGTCGCCGCTAAAAGTGACGATATCAACGCCGCTGGCGATGCGTTCGCCGACGAGCGGTTCGTGCGGGAGTCCGTATTGTGTCATGTCGAGGAGTGCACCGCTGCCGAGGTCCTCCATCGTTGGGATGCCGCGTGCTGCGCCGAGTGCTGTCAATTCTTCCATTGCTGGTGTCGAAGTGAAACCGAGGATTTTATAGTTGCTTGGATGGACTTTGAGTAGTAAACCTGTGTGCTCATTAATGGCTTCGGCATAATCCCGCAGATGGGTTCGGTTGGTGGTGCCAACTTCACGGAGTATCGCGCCGCTTGCTGCCATCACGTCAGGGACACGGAACGCGCCTCCGATTTCGATGAGTTCACCGCGTGAGACGATGACCTCTTTGCCGCGCGCCATTGTCTGCAGCGCGAGGAGCACAGCGGCGGCGTTGTTATTCACAAGGGTAGATGCCTCGCAGCCCGTCAACTGCTGCAGGAGCGGTTCGGTAATCCGATCGCGGTGTCCGCGTCTGCCTGTTTCGATGTCGTATTCGAGGTTGACATAGTTTTGCGCGGCTTGTTGGATGGCTTCACAGGCATCGTTGCTTAGCAGGGATCTGCCCAAGTTGGTATGTGTAACGGTGCCTGTTGCGTTGACGACGGGACGCATACGGGGTGCTGTTTTCGCTGCTATTTTTTGGTGTGTCCGTTCTGCGTATTCTGTCTGTTCTGGTAAGTGTGTGAGGTCTCCATCTAAAATCTCGTTTCGGATGTCGGCTACGACGGCGCGGAGTGCCTCGGTCACAAGGGAACGGGCATAGGTGGTTTGTAAATCGAGTATCTCCTGTGTGTTCAGGAGTTTTTCGATGGCGGGTAATTGCCGCAGGAGGGTTTTATGTGTGTTTGAGGTCAACCTATTTCTCCATAAACATGTCTCTGGATTTTCTATGTTAATCCAACTTGCTACCGATATGATTTCAGATCGAGGAACACCCGTTTTTACCGAGGCGCATTCATTTTTGCGAAAATTTGGGTATATTCTGTGTGATTTTTTGGATCGAAGATGCACAACCTAACAGGTTTGCGGCGTACACGCCCGGATGCGACGTGCATCATGTGACAAGCGGCAACTTGTGTTATCAATTATAGGCATTTCTACGATGTTTGATTCGATAAACATTAACATGGGTATGCCGATCATTTATCTCATAAAGAATTCGGTACGCCCCGACCCGTATTCGCCACTTTGAACCTGTTTGTCCTGTTAGTTTAACAACGTCTTGAGGTCGTGGTTCATGGATCAATCTCTCAAGCGCGGTATTAATACGTTGGATAACCTCTCTGGGCAATTTCCGCAATTCTCGTTCTGCTTGACGTTCTAAACGGATAGTGTAAAGCGTCGGTGCGTTCAAAGTTTGCCTTCTTTTTTCAACTCGGCTTGAATCTCACGGTAGTCCCGAAAGTGGGTCTCACCTTTTACTGCGGTGTCCATGTCTAAAATGTCTTCTAAGTCTTCAAGGTGCTGCATGAGAAGGCGGTACTCCGATATCGACAGGACGGCGGCGGTTTTTTCACCTTTATGGTTGACAAGATATTGTGGGTTAATATTAAGCATAGACGTTCTCCTGTCCACGTCTGAGGTCTCTGGATTTTCTACGTTAATCCAACTTGCTACCGATATGATTTCAGATCCATGAACACCCGTTTTTACCGAGAATCATTCATTTTTGCGAAAAATTGGGCGTATGCCCTGTCATTTTTGGATCAAAGATGCACAACCTAACAGGTTATGCTACAAGGTCGCAACTTGGGTTAGTATAACGTATTATGGGAACGTTGTCAAATGCATTTGGCACCTCATTTATCCCTATTTTCAATTTCAGTGTATTTATAGAGCATAGGACTTGTACATTTGCCTTCCGCGGAGTGTTCATTGGCCTTCCATTGGTAATTTTTCAGATTTTGAAACCCTGTGGACGTGTGGGTTCTTCCCTCTAAAAAATTCCCAATTTTACCAATTTTAATTTCTGGAGGATTAGGACAGGGGCAATAAGGTCAAACCTCTTCTGCTGAAGTGCTAACGGTGTAATGAACGCCTAATGCTTCTCGGAAGTGATGCTTGCCGCAGTCGATTTTCTGTTTCTCTGCGGGGCGGAGTTTTTCCAAGTCTGTGGTGTCCTTGGTTTCGTGGACGAGGTAAAGTAAGGATTCTTCGGTGGATTCGCCGTGGGCATCGCGGGGTTCTTTTACGACTGCCCAGTCGGGGTTATAGGTGCCGATCGGTGTCGGTACGGTGAAGAAAGCCGGGAGTTTTACATAGAGTTTGATGTCAGCACGCTTCTCTAACCCCTCCACGAATTGCTTTTCAACTTCTGACTCCCAAATGATATGATCGTAGATAGAGCGGGTAGCGGGGACCATGCAGTCCATCCAACTTTCCACTTTCGCCTCAAATTGCCGCATTTCATAAGCCTCTCCGATCTTTTCGTACTTTATACCCTCAATGAATTGTTGTGTCAGTTTTTGTCGGATGTGCGACACTGCGGCTTTCGCGAATTCGGAAGGATTGCCTAACACTGCCTGTTGATGCGTTGTCCGTTTGAGGATTTCCATGAGGGTGTTTCGCGTCAGTTTCAGTGCAGGCGTTGTTTGTGCCAACCGGTGTTCAATAAGTTTCAAAATATTGACCTGTTCTGCCAAGCGATAAGGGACACTCCCCTCACCAGTCTGCTCCACGTCAAACACATCTTCGTTGCGAATGACGACTTGTCCTCTGCGGATATTCAGACGGGGGTGCGCCTGAATAGACTCGGTGTCCAATGCCTCGACAACTTCGGTGATGAGGGTACCGGTGTCTATGTCCACTTTGTAGCGGGTTTTGTGTTTAATCCGTTCCCAGAGTTCTCTGAATTCTGGTGTGAGGGTCATGGCTTTTTGGAGTTTGGCACTGCCACGTTTACGCGCGTTTTGGGGTGTGGGGCCCATTGTGAAACTCCCGAATGCTTCAGCCGTTTCGATCTGGAGCTGTTCCACATAATTTTTATAGCTTTCGTTGGCGACAACAGTCAGGACGTTCAATTCTTTATCGTGGACGCGCTTCCCTTCTTGGTCAACGGCAAGGCGGACCCCGCGTCCGATCTCTTGCCGTTTCTTGATGTCAGAGGCTGTCTGATTCAGGGTGCATATCTGGAAGACGTTGGGGCTGTCCCATCCTTCGCGGAGCGCGGAATGTGAAAAGATGAAGCAGGTGGGCTCGTCAAAAGATAGGAGACGTTCTTTGTCTTGCATGATGAGTCGGTAGGCTTCGGCATCTTTTTGTGCTTCGCCTGTGCGGCTGTCTTGATAGACGATCTCACCTGTCCGTTTGCGTTGCCCTGCGAAATAAGCGGCACACACGTCTGCTGGACGTTTGTTCCGCCAGGCTGCGTATCTGTCGCTCTGTTTGAGTTCGTTGAAACATGTATCAAAGAGTTGGCGGATGATACCGTCAGCGTCCGTATAATTGGCGACTTTATCAATGAAGAAGAGGGATAGGATCTTGATATTTGCATCCTTTAGGTGTTCCTGTTTCCGAAAATGCTCTTCGAGGGTGTATCGGATTTGCGTCTCAAAGCGCGTGGATGTATCTGCGCCGAGTGCCTCACCTTCTTTGATTTCTACGCCGTTGTCGAATTGAATGTACCCCGATCCCCACGCTCTGTAAATCCCGCTGACGCGATAGCCTTCATATTCCGGCAGGTTGGTTTTCTGCGGGGTCCCTAAATCGTCTCCGTTTTTAAGGGTGAGGGTTGTCTGTTTGACTGTGCCGTTTTTCATGAGTTTACGGACAGCAACCCTTGCGGTTATTGTTGTCTTTTGGCTCTTAACGTTTTGGAGTTGAATGAAGGCGCGGGGTGTATCCGTGCCTTCTTCGATGCCCGCAACTTCTATCTGCTTGACCAAACCGTTGCGGTATGCGTCATAAGGCGTGAGGCGATAGACGCAATTGTAGAGCGTGCGGTGCGTGGCACTATACCGCAGCGCGAACAACGGATTTAGACTGGCGAGTGACTCGCTGCTCAGATCGCTTTCCATCCGCTGTGGTTCATCTAAGATGAGGATCGGACACGTCGATCGGATGAGATCAATCGGGGTATCGCCTTGCAACCAGTCTGTCGTTTGGCGGATAATGTTAGAATCCCTGTTGAAGGAAGCGAGAGTCATGACCATAATTTCAACGGTATCTGAGAGGGCGAATTGTCGGATTTGGGACAATTTTTTGGAGTCGTACTCGTAGTAGCGATACGGGAGATTGTCGTATATTTCCTTGAAGTGGGCTTGGGTGATTTGGAGTGTCTTTAGCACACCTTCCCGGATCGCGATGGAAGGGACGACGACGATAAACTTTCGCATGCCGTAGTTTTGGAAAAGTTCTAAAGCGGTTCGGAGGTAGATATAGGTTTTACCGGTGCCTGTTTCCATCTCCACGGAGAAATTGGGACATCCGTTCGTAGGCAACTCGCTGTGTTGTGCTATGGCATTGGCATCCTGAACGGCTGTGAGGTTAGATTCTATCTGTGTAGGGTCTAAATCAAGCCGATTGGGGATTGCGGTGAGTTGTGTTGTCCTATCGTCCCATGTGAAGTCGGGGTGGACGTAACGTTGCCCCTCGAAGAGGTTGACGACGGCATCAATCGCGGTGCGTTGGTAGTCTTGGTTGGCATCAAATTCAAATTTCATTTTTGGGTTTCTCGTTAGGGATTCCCCTCTCACCGCCCCCTTATCCGGGGAGAATCAGAGGGGCATCGCTCTATGGGATGGGTTTCAATCCTTACAAGGTTTACGATAAACACAGAGGCTGGTTTCAAACCAGCCTCATTAAAACACGACAAAATAACACAGGTGTTGGAAGTGTCATTAGTCGTCGTGGTCATCATGGTCCTCGTCATGGTCGTCATCGTGGTCCTCGTCATGGTCGTCATCGTCGTGGTCATCGTGGTCATCGTTGGGGTCATCATGGTCCTCGTCGTCGTGGTTATCATCGTCGGCATGTGCATCATCGTGCCCGTGGCCATGAGGAACGACATTCCCCTGCGGTTCCTGTTGATTAATCCAATCAACGAAGACTTGAATTTGGGCATCTGTCAGCGGCGGACCGCCAAGGGGCATCGCGCCTGAAACGATTTGTTCAACGACCTCACTCGATTTAGCATTTCCGGGGGTGAACACGCCTCCTGCAATAAAGGATTCGTATGTCCTGAAGTCCAAACCGTGAGGGCCGTTGGCGACATGACACCCTGCAAGCGCGCATCGCGCGGTGAGAATAGGCGCGAGATTCTGTTCAAAGGAAGCCGCAACGTCAACGGAGGTGTGCGTATCCATCGGTGATAGGTCGTGCGTATCCATCGGTGATGTAATGGCATCAGGCACAAGTACCTGGGGTCTATCGCTTGTACATCCGAGTAGACAAAACATCAAGCCAGCAGTTAATAAGAGAAGTCTGCATATATTTGTAACCATGAAATACCTTCCTAAAAATTGTGAGCATTTATTCTTTGTGAAACTGAGCTTCCCTGCAGACGAGGTTTCCGAACCTCGCTGGGGGCAGCGTGTCTCGTTAATTCTAAACTTAAGGGTTTTCGGTTAACAATGATGAGATAAAGCTGCGTCATCATCTTCTCGTCTCCTCCGCTTTCCATTATCGTAAAGTCTAACATCAGTCTGAAAACAGTGTCAATGAAAAAAAATATTTGGGCAGAGCCTTTTAAGCAATAGTAAATAATAATCTTCCGATTTTTTTCAGGCACTTCAGATGCCAAGTTCGTAGGGGCGGGGTTTCCCCGCCGATCATTGAAATACAATGTGCATAATTTAATATTGCAACTTGCTTATAGTGAAATCCAAAAATAAATGCACGCTTTTATGAAGACAACCCCCACGAAGAAACACTTTCTTCGCGTTGGATTTTAGCGTTTGCAAACCCCCCCCGCCCTTATCAGGGGGGAATCAGAGGGCATCGCTTCGACGTGATGTGTTCCATAATGATGGGCTTTACGATAATCTGCATACAGTTTGTGCTACAAATAACGCCTATATCGTTTTGAGACGGCACTGCAGAGCCAGGTTGGCGGCGAGTGTGTCGGTTAAGGCAACGTCCCGGCAAATGAAAAGCGAGTCTGTGGATAATGTTAAACGTTCTATGTCTTTCTCAGAGAGTTCGGTATCCAAGCAGACGTAGCATGTGCGTGTGTTGTCGGGTACGGTCATTTGATAGATTATGTTTGTTGTCAGTCCAGGCACCGGCGTGATTGTGCTGTTGAGGGGGTATCCCTCTTTGAGTGCAATTTCGTAGTGGACATCTTCTTCTCGCCATCCGTCCTGGAGTGGGTCGAGGGTCTCTGATAGTCCATCGAGATAGATTTGCGGGTTATCGGTGTGAAGGGCTTCATCTGTTCGGTAGTTGGATGGCGAGAGTTTGAAGACTCGGAAGCCGTACTGCTGTCCGTTAGATTCTTGGTGTTTTTGGCAGACGCGTCGGATGCGTTCTTTGCCGATGTCAGCAATTGTCTTAAAGCCTGCTTTTCGGGCTGCGGATTTTTCAGGCGTGGGCTCTGGGAGTTGCACCATGATGAATTGCCGGTTGCCGTTGTCTTCTTGATTGAGTTCCAGGACGGCCTGCGCAGTTGTGCACGAACCTGCAAAAAAGTCTAAAATGATAGAATTGGAGTCTGTGCTGAATTGGAGGAGGTGTTTGATTAAGCCGACAGGTTTGGGGTAATCAAATACATCATCTTTTTTAAAGATTACTCGAAGTTGTGATCTCGCTTGTGCATTTCTTTCAGTATCAGTTAATAAACTTCTTAGTACTCGCGAAGCCTCATTTTGGTAAAGTTTGTATTCTATCTGCCATTCCCCATTTTTACCTTTCCTCATACTAATTTTATTTTCCTTCTGGGCCCGAAGAAAGTCTGATTTCTGCCATCTCCAACGTTTCAAAAGTTTCGTTCCATCAGGACATTCAATTTCATACTGGTGTCCTCCATGCTGTCGCTGAGCTTGAAATCCGCGAGTTTTATAGGGACCTAACGCGCGATAATATTCATCCTTTTCAGTATAGTCAGCTTTTTCTCTCTCAGTTAAGGGACGTCGTATTTTACCAATTGATTCTCTATGTTTCGCGTAGGTGAGGATGTATTCATGATCGGTAGCAAAATGTTTTACATCACTTCGTCCACCGGCATGTCTTTGCCAAACCAACTGTTGAAGACAATTCTCCTCGCCAAAAACCTCATTTATCATCAAACGGAGATTATAGACTTCGCGATCGTCAATACTGACAAAGATAATACCGTCCTCCGTGAGGAGT
>RKRO01000252.1 GCA_007571355.1 Candidatus Poribacteria bacterium
ATTTTGAGCATTGTAACACGGTTTTTCGGATAATTTCCTCACCCCGTAGGGGTGTTATGTCTATAGAAACTTGGAGTACACAGAAAGTGATTCGACACATTGAAATAATTTTATCTGAATACCCGCGCGGCTTTCATCTCGTCACAGATGAGATTGTGAAATCGCTTGGAGAATTGCCGAGAGAAGGTATCCTGCACCTGTTTATCAAACACACCTCAGCAGGATTGACCATCAACGAAAACGACGACCCAACGGTTCGCGAAGACTTCGCCAACAGTTTTGACCAACTTGTCAAAGAGCGCGAACCGTTCTATAAACACACAATAGAGGGCGACGACGATATGCCAGCACATATTAAAGCGTCGCTCGTCGGCTTTACCGTCTCCGTTCCGATTACGAACCATCGCCTCAATTTAGGAGTCTGGCAAGGTATCTATCTATGCGAATTTCGGAATCGCGGGGGTAGACGACGTTTAATGGCGACGCTCTATTCTTAGTGTTTTACCCACAGCCGTAGGGGCGAGGTTGCCTCGCCCGCTGCCCAAAAACTATAATTCGCTATAGAGTTCAGCGTGTCGTTTCAGTACAGCATCTGAATCCGGCGGATTGATAACCTCAATGGAGACAAACCCGTTATATCCGTCTTCTGCAAGAAGCGTGAGTGAATCGCGTTCGGTATCTGGCATTGGACCGCTGTCCCCGAAATTGACGTGTGCGTGTCGGACTTTGCCGCGTAGGTGGACATAAGCGACATCAACCGGCTCTCCGTGGCGGACGTGGTGTGCTGCATGCCAATTCACATAAGTGTTCTGCGCTGCCGCGCGATGCAGGGTCTCCGCGACGTAACTGCCGAGGAGGTTGCCGTGTGTTTCTAAACAGAGTGCAACGCCTGCGTCGCCTGCTAACCCATCGCATTCGCGGATACCGTCTGCTTCCCAATCCAAAGTTTGGGAGACTTCAACGGGTGTCTCCGGCACTCTATCCCCAAAGATACGGATATTTGCCGCGCCCATCGTCTCCGCGAGATCGATATAACGTTTGAGACGTTCGACCTGTGCAGCGCGTTTGTTCGCGTCGGGGTCAATAAATCGGACACCTGTTGCGATGCAGGAGAGATCAATCCCGCTATCCACAAAGTGGGCGCGCGCATCGCGGAGTTGTTGCGGTGTAGAATCCAGTTCGACACCGTGTCCGTGATCCCACTCGACGCGGAGTTCCAAGTGTTTGTAAGCATACTGTTTCGCTTTGTCCATCAGTTCCGCCAATGTTAGTGGCGGACAGACGGACGACATAAATCCAAATTTCATATTTTTAATTTTCCCTGCGGTTCGGTCAGGTTAATTGGATAAATAACGTTAATCGACGTAGATCCGCCTTCCGCTTCGCTTACAGGCTACAGTTTCGTTAAAGCCTCTTTTTAATACTTTGCGGATAAGCATCGATTACTTCTCTCAACAGTTTGTGTGTTCAAGTCGCTTGCCCCGTTGTTGCAGGCTTGCGGTTTAGGAACATCAAAGAACGGTAGCATATTTGCGTTATGGCTTCGTTTAATATTTCCTTAGGTTAACCTTGAATTCTAACAGTTGAACTGCCGTTTCCTTTTTTACGAACTTCAATTTTGACCGGTAAACGTCTCGTTAACTCCTGAATATGGCTGATAAGAAAAATGTTACGTCCCTGCATGCGCAGCCCTTCCAATGCTGCGATAGCAATGTCAAGCGTTTCTGCGTCGAGGGTGCCGAACCCTTCGTCAAGAAAGAGGGAGTTGAGTTGTGACCGCCCGCGGCTGAGTTCGGAGAGCGCGAGTGCCAAAGCGAGACTTGTTAAAAACGATTCCCCGCCAGAGAGTGTCTCAACCGGACGTTCTTCATTCGCGTTCCAGCGATCGATGACGGTCAAGTCGCCGATGCTTTCGACTTTAAGTGCGTAGCGATCTGAAGTGAGGTATCGCAGCTGTGTATTTGCCAAATTGCCCATCTGCCTGAACATAATCTCCAACGCAAAATCGCGTAAAGCATTGGCGGGGATCGTCTCTTTTAACCGCTGCCAACGTTCCAATGCTTGCTGTGCTGCCTCGAGTTCATCACTGAGAGTCTCACGTTTTTCAAGTGCATCTTTCAGAGCATCGATTTTCTGCCGTTGCGCGCCAATCTCTTGCTGTATTTCTTGAAGCTGCGTTTCAATTGCTGTGAGTTGGGTTTCAATCTGACCTAATGCGTCTGGATCATACGGATTTTCTTCAAACCGAGTTTGCAACGTGGTAATTTCTAAGACAAGCCGCTGTAGTTCGTCCTCGTGCCTGTCAATTGGGTCGATTAAGCCTTGTATCTGATCATCATCTCGGAAGGCGTTCTCGTGTGCTTCCGGCGCGTCAAACCCTTCTTTTTCTAACTTATGAAAGTAGACTTCGCGTGATGTGTTCAACTTTTCAGTAGTCGTATTAAACTGTTTCGCACACATTTCATGGGCCGTCCGTTTTTGCGTCAGCAAATCTTGCCTGTTCTGTAATTGCTGTTCAGCACTATCGCGTTCGTGCTCTTTCGCCTGCAGGTCGGTTTTTAATGCTTCAATAGCCTTATCAATTTCGGCTTCTGTCTCTAATCCGCCGGTTTTCTCACGAGCGGCAGTTAGAAACGTTTCTTGTTCGCGCAGATACCTGTCTTTTTCGTTTTTCAATGCGTCACGACTATCTTTCAGATTCTGAAGTGTCCCTTCGTCTGCTTTGATATTCGCATTAAGCACCTGCAGATCCGTCTCTGCTTTACGAAGTTCAGCTTCACGCGATGCCACTCCTTCAATCTTATCTTCAAATTGGTTTACAGCCTCCTTCGGTGTAACGCCATGAAAGGGCTCAGGCATGGAGTCCCAGAAACGTTCCTCTGTAGAGGCAATAGTCGCTTGCAAATCCGCAATTGTATCGTTGCGCCCTTCCAGCTGCGCTTGGGTTTCACGCAAGGCTTTCGTCTCGCGCTTAATGTCGTTTTCACAGGTTTCGAGTTGTTGTGATACTATCTCATTAGCGTGCAATGCATCCCTCCCTGCCTGCTCGGCATCCCTAAGGGCTGCAATAGCAATATCCGCTGCGTTCATCTGTTCAACTATCCAGTCGACGGAAATAATGTCCTGTTCGTCCTGATCAAGTATCGATGCAAACGAAGTAATAAAGTCCGGAGAAATTTCCTCCAATTGTTTAACAAGTGATTTCGCTATGTCTTGGAGCCCCTCTGCTTCTATAGCAAGTTCCTCAAGTTGGTTGACAGCATTGTTTCTATCGTGTTCAGTCCGCGTCTGCTTGGTCTTGAGAACTTGCATCCGGTCTTGCGCGACTTGTGCCTCCGCTTTCGCATGCGCTAAGGCGTTTTTAGCATCTCGCAGCCGTTCCTCATTTGCAGGTTCCACAACCCCCGCATACGGATGCTCTGTCGCCCCACATACCAAGCAGGGCTCGCCGGTGTGAAGGTGTTGCCGGAGTTGATTAATCGGGTTTGTCAACATTTCGTCCCTTAGTACCTCTTCGCAACGTTCAATTGCCTTCGTAGCATGCCGACACACTTCCGTCTGTTCTTGCAATTCTGCTTCGGTTAGCACAAGTTCTGCATCCAGTGTTGATGAAGTGTCCTTTAATTCCGTAAACCGATCTGAGATATCCTCGCCATCTTCCACCATATCTTTATATCCTTGCACGACGGGATATACCCGGGCTGCCTGTTGTTTTCGGTCAGTCCACTCCTCATGGGTGCCGGTAGTCAGTAGCTCATTCAATCGCGTCGTGGCATTTTCTAATGTTGTCTCTGCCGCTGCTTTTTCCGAGAGATGTTCTTTTTGGATTTTAGATAATTTCTCAATTTCCTGTTTCAATGACGATACTCTCTTCTCGGATTGCGCTTTGTCTTTCAACTCTGTTCCCAACTGTTTTTTGTGTGAAGTGCGTTCTGCCAAAAGACGGCTGGTCCGGTTAAGGCGTGACTGCCGATCCGATGGAAGCGGATTATCGTCCAAAAAACGTTGCGCGTCCTCAATCTGTCTCTGCAACTGGGTTTGCTGCGTCTGTTTGGCTGTCCGTAGGCTTTCCAGCGCATTAATCTGACTATTTACGTTCACCAATTCTGGTGTCCGCTTATCCGCCTCTGCAAATCGTTCCGCTGCGCGTTCTACATCGGACTTTGCCGCAGTGTAAACCGGTATCTTTGCGTCGCACTTAGCAGATGCGGCATCAAAGGCAGCCGCTTTTTCATGATAGGCAATTTGGGCAGCTTCCCCCTGATCCTCCGCCTCCGTTTTTTCCATTTTAGCTGAACTTAATGCCCTTGTTGCATTTTCGATCTCCAATTTTGCAGTATCAAATTCCCGTTTTTCAGGGAGAAGTCGTTGGGCGCGATTCGCGTTTTCGAGTTCTGCCTGAAGTGCATCAATCTCCGGCTGCTGTGCTAAGCGTTCTTCGTGCCGTTTTTCTGAAGACTGCAGTTTCTCAAAATCTTCTTTACGTTTGGTTTCCCACTCTTTTTTTTGCTGAATTTGCTGACTTTCAATCCCTAACGCGTCGGCTCCGGTTTGCAACCTGTCAAGTTCGGCTTCAGCATCTGCAAGTTGCTCACGAGAAGCTTCTGGAATTTTATTTAATTTATTGTAGACTTCGGCGTTCGCAGCTTCAACCTCGTTAACCTTGTCGTTTAACGCTTGTTTCAGTACATCGTAGATACTGACCCCAGCAGTTGCTTCCAAAATTGTGCGTCTCTCGTCGTTACTTGCCTTCAAAAACGCCGCGAATTCGCCTTGCGCCAACATGACCGACCGTCTGAAAGCATCAAAATTGAGTCCCAAAATGGATTCCACCGCTTGTGCAACTTTGGTAGTCATCAGCTTACCCAAATTATCAAATAACTGTGCTTTGGGAGATCCGTTGCGTTTAATAGACCACGTCGCATGGTAAGGTGTATTGTTTACCTCAAAATATACTTCAGCAAAACCTTCCGTTTCGCCATGACTTATCAGATGCCTCGGATGCTGAGTCGTGGTTCCACTTAGGCGCGGTGTCTTACCATAGAGAGCAACACAAATTGCGTCCAACAACGTTGTCTTTCCTGCACCTGTCGGCCCCGTAATCGCCACCAGTGCGGCATCGCTCAGTAGCCCACTTTCAAAATCAATTTCCTGTTCTTCTCGAAAACTATTCAGATTTTTAAGTTTCAATTTACAGATCTTCATAGGGACTCCTCAACCATCTGGATTAATTCACTGAACGTTTGCGTCAAGGTCTCATCCGGTGGCTCACCGTCGAATTTTGCCTTGTGAAACTGTGCAAACATTTTTTCGGGGCGTTCCATTTTCGCAACCGAGATCGGAGGCCCCTGTTTTACTTCTGGCAGTTCAAGTTCAACACTCAAAACCTCGCCGCCACGGCTACCGAACGCCTGCCGAATGTCATCGCTGATGCCGACTCTCGGTGCGGTTAATTTCAGTTTGACTTGGATATACTTGCCGTCCCAGTCCCCCATCATCGCATCTAATAGGATGGATGTTTCATCTCCCTTAAGGGTACACAATTCTTTGAAAATCGGGATCTCGATTTTCTCGTCTCGGATCAACGTGCTGTCTTCAGAGAGTTCCAGCAGATAGACGGCTTTGCGATAAGCAGTTTCGTTGAACCTCAGTGGAATCGGTGAACCCGAATACCGAACCGGATAATCCGTGTCTTTTATTGTCTGCGGTCTGTGGAGGTGTCCCAAGGCAACATAACTGACATCTTTTGGAAAATCGTTGGCGTGGGTAGCGGTTGCCCCGCCGATCTGGACGTTCCGCTCCGAATCGCCTATTTTCCCACCTTGAACGAAGAGGTGTCCCATCAAAATTTTCGGGAGTTCTGCTGGCATGAAAGAGACGCAATCCGCATAGAACGCCTTAAACCGTTCCCGATACCGTTCGTTCCGATCGACTTCTGTCTCATAAGAGAAATGTCGGAGATCGCTTTCTGAGAGAAACGGAACAGCCGCGACTGCGACCCGTGGCTCGTTAGGCGGTAGGGTGAGGACACATTTCGTCGGCTCCTCTGCCGTTCCGACGACATAAATTCTGCCCATTTCAAGGAACTCGCGCGGAGCCTCCAAATGGCGTGGGGAGTCGTGGTTGCCAGCGGTAATCACAGCGTAAGCCTCGGTTTCATTATAAAGACGGTAGAGGAATTGGTAATAAAGGTTTGTCGCTTCCGAGGAGGGGAGTGCCGTATCAAAGATGTCGCCTGAAACGAGGAGGAGTTCGACGTGATGTTCTTGGATGGTGTTGAGCAGCCAATCCAGAAATTCTTTGTGTTCATCTGTACGTTGCCGTTCGTGGAGCCGTTGACCGATATGCCAATCGGCGGTGTGCAGTATTCTCATATTGTTGTGCGTTTACCATCCCTTGGAAATTGTTATGCGGATCTAACACGTATTATCATAGCAGATACGAAAACCTCTTTTCAAGTCAATTAATCGTTGCTAAAAATACAAGCGTGTGATAGATTATCGTAACATCTGAAAATAAATGAACGCTTGTCCGAAGAGAACCCCTCCCCCTTATCAGGGGGGAATCAGAGGGGCCTCGCTTCGATAGGTTGGGTTTCCATAACGATGGACTTTATGATATTTTTCAGATGTGGGATTAACGCCCGTCACGGATGGCTAATGACTATTCTGATTCGCGATACGGTTTTCCCAAGGCGAGCGGAGCTTCAGCACGTCCGACGAATCCTGCCAATACCGCCAAACACAACAGATACGGCAACATCAACCACAACTGGTGCGGGATTTCCCAACCCAACGCTTGGAACCGAGCATCGAGGGCGGAACCGAGTCCGAAGAGCAACGCTGCACCACACGCCTTCACAGGGTGCCATTTTCCAAAAATAACGATCGCCAGAGCGATGAACCCGCGGCCGACGGTCATACCGGGCGTAAAATAAGGGACATCAGCAAGGGAGAGATACCCGCCTGCTATCCCTGCCATCGCGCCTGCGAATAGCAGGCAAAATGTTCTTAAACGGAGAACATTAACACCGACAGTGGCAATCGCTTTCGGATGCTCGCCACACGCCCGGATCCTGAGCCCCAACTGTGTATGGTAGAGAAAAAAATAGACACACGGCATCATCAGAAACGCGATGTAAACGAGGATATTGTGTGAAAATAGCGCACGCCCTAAGAAAGGGGTTTCGGAGAGTAGTGGAATGTCGATCTGCTGGAACGCTGGCACGCCTTTCGCGATGCCTGTCACACCGAAAAGCCGTTGATAGATGACTTCTGTTAAACCGAGTGCAAGAAGCGTCATCGCTGTGCCGATGATAACTTGGTCGCCTCGGAGTCTAATAGCAAATAGTGCAAAAAGTGCTGCAGCGATGCACCCGCCGAGCCCTGCCATCAAAAGTCCAATCCACGGTGCGAACAGTGCGAATTCTGCGGTGTAAAAGGAGCCGACCATCCCGAAAAACGCGCCGATGAGCATCATCCCTTCAATGCCGATGTTCAGCACACCTGCCCGTTGGGAGATAACCTCGCCTAATGCTGCGAGTAGGAGCGGTGTCGCCCCACGGATCGTTGCTGAAAGAATCTCTTCAAACATATTTTTAATTCTAACCCAAGTTGCTCCGAACGGATTTTGGGCGTTTCAACAGGATTTTCAGACGCTTTTCCCACCCCAGAGGGGTGAAATGTCTATAGAAAAAGAGATAGCGATGTCTTGCACGCCAGCGGCGTGCTATGTCAGTAAATAGGTGACAACTTGCGTTAATTATCGTAACATCCAAAAACAGATGCACCCTTGGAAAAGGATACCCCCCCTTGAAGAAACACTTTCTTCGCGTTGGATTTTAGCGTTTGCAAAAACACCCGCCCCGCAAGCAGGGGGGAAGTAAAGATACCCCCTTTTTTACCAAGATACCCCCC
>RKRO01000333.1 GCA_007571355.1 Candidatus Poribacteria bacterium
CCCAATTGATGCCCAACCACTTCAACGCATCGTAAATCTCGTGCATGGACTCATCAGTGGAACGCGCCGTATCTGTATCATCGATGCGGAGGATGAATTTGCCGTTGTGATGTTTGGCAAACAGCCAATTGAACAGAGCTGTGCGCGCGCCGCCGATATGCAAAAAACCGGTAGGCGAAGGTGCCATCCGAACCCGTATTTCATCTGTATCTGTGTCCGTTAAACTGTGTGGTGTTTCGTTCATTTTTGCCCTTTCTGGATCTTTGCCCAAGAATCTCTTAACGGTACTGTGCGATTGAACACTAATTTCTCTGGTGTTGTATCTGGATCGACACAGAAATAGCCTAGCCGCAGGAACTGATACCGGCTTCCCGAGGGTGCATCAACGAGACTCGGTTCAACCTTGCAGTTGTCGAGAATCACCAAAGAGTTTGGATTAAGGAATTGCATCCAATCTTTACCTTCTGCTGCGCTCTCCGGTTCGCGTTCCGTAAAAAGCGAATCGTAGAGACGTACCTCCGCATCAACGGCGTGTTCAGCAGACACCCAATGCAATGTGCCTCTAACTCTGCGTCCATCATCGGACCAGCCACCGCGTGTTTCTGGATCGTAGCTGCAGCGTATCTCAACAATTTCGCCGGTGTTTTCATCTTTAACAACCGACTCGCACTGGATATAGTAAGCGTGCTTCAGTCGCACCTCTTGTCCCGGTGCTAACCTATAGAATTTCCGGGGCGGATCCTCCATAAAATCTTCACGTTCGATATAAATTTCTCGCGAAAACGGAATTTTTCGGGTGCCAGCGTTCTCATCTTCTGGGTTATTTTCAGCGTCAAACATCTCAATCTGTCCTTCTGGGTAGTTGTCAATGACGACTTTGACAGGATCCAGAACTGCCAGGACGCGCGGGGCATGACGATTCAAATCATCTCGAATGGAATACTCAAGTTGTCCCATCTCAATGAGGTTATCTGCCTTTGAAACCCCGATCCGGTTGCAAAAATCTCGAATAGATTCCGGTGTATAACCACGTCGGCGCATTCCTGCAAGTGTCGGCATCCTCGGATCGTCCCAGCCACTGACGTGTCCGCCTTGTACCAACAGCCGAAGTTTCCGTTTACCCAGAACGGTATAAGTAAGGTTCAGACGTGCGAATTCAATTTGCCGAGGTTGATAGATTTCTAACACCTCTAAGAACCAGTCGTAGAGTGGACGGTGGTCCTCAAAATGAACATCACATAACGAATGCGTTATCCCTTCAATTGAATCAGACTGTCCGTGTGTAAAATCGTAGGTCGGATAGATGCACCAGTTGTCTCCGTGGCGATAGTGATGGGCGCGTAAGATGCGATACATCACCGGATCCCGCATATTCAGGTTCGGGCTTGACATATCAATTTTTGCGCGAAGTGTGCGCGAACCGTCTGGAAACTCGCCGTTGCGCATGTCTTTGAACAAGGTCAAATTTTCCGCAACTGACCGGTCACGATAAGGGCTGTCTCTTCCCGGCTCAACCAAGGTCCCACGATATGTGCGCATTTCGTCCGGTGTCAGATCACAGACGTATGCCTTCTCTTTTTTTATCAGTTTAATGGCATATCCGTATAGCGTCTCGAAATAGTCGGAAGCGTGGTACTCGCGATCTTTCCAATCGAATCCGAGCCAGCAGACATCGCGCTTGATCGCTTCTACGTACTCACTCTCTTCTGTGAGAGGATTGCTATCATCAAATCGTAAATTGTAGAGACCATCGTAATCTTCAGCAATGCCGTAACTGATACAGATCGCCTTGGCGTGTCCGATATGGAGGTATCCACTCGGTTCTGGGGGGAATCGGGTATGTACCCGCCCGTCATATCTGTTCGTCTCGAGGTCCTTCTCAATCTCTTGACGGATGAAATTTGTGTCAGAGGCAGTGCTAACGTTTTCTTTTGCATCGGGATATGAATGTTTCATGTCTTAAACCGTGTCCTGTTTTGGGTGTATAACGGAGACCCACGCCCTTGAAAAGCGGTAGGTCTGCTGAGGCAGGAAAATTACAGTTATGTATATTATACCTTCAAAATACGCCAAAGTCAAAGTTTTCGTTTCTAACGATAGGAGGTATCAGTTGTTGAGGGTTAGATATCTGACAGCAATTATAGGGGCAGTTGACGACCATTTGATTACTGAAGTGCCTGAAAATACAGCACAATTATTGCTAAATACCGGACAATTTTTGCAGACGCATGACAAAAAAAGCATCGCGAATGAACTCAGCGGTCACTTCATAGAAATGGTAAATGTGGAGGAACCCTCTGCAATACTGGGTCTATGCCTGTAATTGAGCAATATTTATCGCAGTTTCAACGCGTATACTAAATTTTTTTTGAATATTGGCACAAAACTTGCTGCTAACTAAATTAGCGATATTTTTCCAAAAAGTGTAACTATTTTCTCACAATATCCGTTTAAACGTTATGTTAATAAATGTATCAATTTTAAAATTCTTTTTCAGAAAGGGGTAGAACCATGAAAATCAAAGAGTTACGCAAGAATCGTCCATGCTTATATGAGACCGCTTTGTGTTTTGCGATTGCCAAAGCGCATCAAGACGAATTCCGCTGGGAACGTTTTATTGATAATGTATCCCAGATATGTGATACGTTTGCCCACCAAATTGCTGCTAAAGACGTACCCCCTTCTAAGCAGCCGCGTCAGAATTAGGTTCCGCCAGCGATTAGATTGATTCTTGGATTTTTGGATGATCTTTAAAGATTTTAACGAGAGAGCGGACTAATTTTTCGGGATCGTGGCGGATAACGTTCATTTCTACGCCGCCTTCGGTTACCACCATCCCACAGATGAGGTCCGCTTCAAGCACGCAAATACCTTCCTCCTCAAGCGATTCCCGTTCACGATTATAGGATACTTGGACTTTTGCCTCATCCGCAACCTGCATTGTTTCTGCTGACAGCAGTGAAATATGCTTAGCGAGGTTAAGCACATCCATTGGATGCGCTGTATTCCCATACAGCATTGAGAGTGCTTCTTCCGACAGTGACCGAATTCGTGTTAATTGTGCAACCAATTCTTGGCGCACATATTCTTGGATAATCTCTGTCGGTGCAGGTTGATTGTTGACCAGAACGTAATCAAGTGAAATCTTGGCGTGATCAAGTACGGCGTTGACGTGATCGCTCACCGCATAGCCATCCGTTTCTCCGGGCTGCGTCATCACATTACAGACATATATTTTCATCGCCGTAGATTGTTGTATCGCTTCTACAACCCCTTTAATAACGAGATTCGGCATGATACTGGTATACAAACTGCCGGGTCCAATGATAATAACATCGGCGTTAAGGAGTGCATCTGTTGCCCCTTTATGTGCCTGACATTCGTAAGATCCGTCGGTGGGGTGGTGATGTGTTTTGCCGTTTTCGCGGGGTTCAAAAAAGACGCGCTTGATAGGTTCGCGATTCTCTCTCAAAGGGATTGTCGATTCGCCGCGAACGATTTCTCCGTCAGCGAGTTCTGCACATAGCACCGTGTAATCTAAAGTCACCGGTATGATTCTGCCTCGGACAGCGAGAAGGCGCGAGGCTGCTTGAATCGCTTTCGGAAAGTTGCCTTTCAGCTCTGTCAACGCCGTTAACAAGATATTGCCGACGGTATGTCCGCCGAGTTCGCCGTTGCTTGAAAAGCGGTATTCAAAAAGCCCCGCAAGTTCATCTGCATCGGATAACGTGAACAAAAGCCTACGGATGTCGCCAGGCGGTAGCATATCGAATTCTTCAACGAGTCGCCCTGAACTCCCACCATCGTCCGAAACGGTGACGATCGCTGCCAAGCTATCTAAATCAATAATATTGTCTTTACCTATCTCCAAATCAGCATAACGTTTAATGCCGCTGAGTAGAGCAGATAAACCACTTCCGCCTCCGATGCAGGCAAGTCTCAAAGTCATAGTTTCTCCAAAAATCCGGATATTGTCGCAGACAGGTATTGGAAAAGAACCAAGCACTTGTCCGAAGATTCCCCTCACCCCCGCAGGTAGAGGAATCAGATGGGAATCGCTTCGATGGGATGGGTTTCAATCCTTATGGGCTTTACGATAAAATATAGTTTACCGTGTGTCTGGGACTTCAGGTTCTTCTTGTTGAGTCTTACCCCAACCGTGATGAATTGTCCAATGCATGATAGTTTATTCCTTATCGGGATGTTTTACAAGTTTTACACAACGGAAACCGATGGTGTAGCAGAACCCGTACCCGGACGCAGTGCGATAGGAGATGCGCGCGGGTTGTCTACCGTTGAACCTGTACCCCCCGCGCACGGTTATGGCAACAGTCTGATCAATCGGCGACACGCAGTGCTGCTTAACATTCCCTACCATATCATACAGACCATACCCATTCGGACGAAACATACCCACAGGGGTTGTGTCCTCTCTAGAAGAATACTTTGACTTCTTCAACCTGAAGTACTGGTTCGTTTCTGGGAATGTGAACGTGTCATCCCATACTATCAGCGTATCACCCCACGGATATTTCTTACCTACCAAACCACCGCGAGCAGCCTTTTCCCACTCCGCACAGGTGGGTAACCGTTTGCCTGCCCATTCCGCATAAGCCATCGCAGCCTGCCAATGCACATATATAACGGGGTAGTTCGCTTTACCCTCCGGGTAGTTGTCGCCATTCCAATGCTTCAAGTAAGATACCAGTTTTGGGGCAACGCGATCTTTCTGCCACTGTGGGTTGGCCAACACAAATTTTTGGAAATCCGCATTCGTCACTGGGTGGATGTCCATATAGAACGCATCGACATGAACCTTGCGCAGGGGCTCCTCATCGGCAAATTCATAATTGTAGGAATGTGATGCAGGTTTCATCATCTGAAATTCGCCTGCAGGGATCAGTACCATTGTGCGACCGTCTATCGGCGTGGTTATCTTTTTCGGTATCTCCTCCGACATTGCATAGCTGGCAACTACGAACAAAACGAGTAAGAGACTCAAGTTTTCATAAGAATAGACTCCTATAATTTTCTTTGTATTATTCAAATCCAAGTTGCTACCAATGGATTTTGGACAGTGTCGCACATTTTTCTGGACACTTTCTTCACCGCGTGGGGGTGCTATGGCTATGAACAAGTGGCAACTTGGGTTATAGTAGATTCCGAAAATAGGTTTACACTTGTGGTATAGGCTTCAGTCTGTGCCATCGGCACACACAACTTTACAGTTCACACGACACGATCGCAGGGGTTGGGTTACCCAATCGCTAAGGTCCCCGCCTGGGCAAATAATTACAGGATCTACGATAATAATAAAAAAAGGCTGGACAACGCAACATAGTAGTTAACGCAATCACGGCGAGATTTGTTTCATTAACTTCCTCAGTGTTTCGAGTGTCTCGTCGCAGAGATGCTCTGCTTCTTCGGAAGTCGGTGCCTCGCTAAAAACACGAATCACAGACTCTGTACCCGATTTGCGGATGTTCACCCACCGATCGTTCCAGACACGCTTTATACCATCCGTTAACTCAAGAAACGGTTCCGATTCAGGAACACATCCCACTTTATAAAATTTTAAAGCCAATTCGACAAGCCACCTCGCGACCTCTTGTGAAGGGATATCCAGTTTCTTACGACACATCTCATAGTGCGGTATGTTTTCCACAAGCTGCGTTACAGTGCCGCCAGATTCAGCCAAGTATTGCGCAATCGCTGCAAGAGAGGCGATCCCATCTGTTGTGTAGTGCACATCAGGGTAGATAACGCCGCCAGTGCCTTCCCCGCCAATCACTGCGTTAACTTCGTGCATCTTTTCAACCACCCACCCGACACCGACTTTGGTGCGATGAAGTGCAACGCCATGATTCGTCGCAATATCGTCTAACATTCTACTGGTCGATACCGTTGCGACGATGTCGCCTTTCGTTTTACTGAGGATAAAATCGACAACAAAAGCAAGTGTCCATTCACCACTTAATGGAACGCCGCGTTCCGTAACGACCACAAGCCTGTCAGCATCGCCATCGTGCGCAAAACCTATATCTGCACCAGACACACGAACGGTTTCACAAAGCTCACCTAACGCATCGGGTGTCGGTTCAGCAGCACGCCGGAAGTGTCCGTCTGCGACACAATTGAGTTCAACAACCCGACATCCGAGATCCCGTAAAAGGGGTAGACTTATGACGCTGCCAGCACCGTTGCCAGCATCAATAACGACTTTCAGATCAGCGTCTCGAACATTGTCAGGTTCAAACCACGAGGAACGTAGAATTTGATTAAGGTGATGGGTTGTTGCTTCTGCGTAGGTTTCAAGTGTCCCTTGTTCGTTCCACGGTGTGAGTGCGAAATCCTCTGTCTCGTAGATTCGCATCAATTCATCGCGTTCCACTTGCGTCAAGAGATTCCCGGATGCGGCGGCAAATTCAATCCCGTTCCATTCCACAGGGTTATGGCTGGCTGTGATTGTAATGCTTCCGTGTGCCTGGCGTGCCTTTGCTGCTAACAGAATCGTCGGTGTCGGGCAGAGACCGACATCGATGACGTGACAACCGGTAGCGAAAAGACCGGCGAGTACGGCATGTCGAACCGTTGGACTTGAAGTGCGAGAATCCCTACCGATGACGACTGTTCTACCGCCGACAAAGGTCCCGAATGCCATCGCGAATTGCGTAATGACTCGCACATCAAGCGAAACGCCAATCTTGCCACGAACGCCTGAAACACTGATAATCGGTTTTCCAGCTTGACCATGCCATCCTCTCTTATTTGTGTTTATCTGTTATAACTACGGGATCTACACATCCACCAAGTCCCTAAAAAACAGCATCCACCGATCACTAACTGCCAGACCCCGACAAGATACCACGGGTTCGGATACCTATAAGCATACGAGGTAACCGGTGTCCGTTCATAAAGCACGGGGTTCCTAAAAATGTCCAGTCCTTCAAAGATGCCGTGTACAGCAATGAGCGGATTTAGGTGTAGGACTATTCGAATGAAAGGCTGCGGATCATCTACATACCGTTGTAATGGGTTGAGTAAGAGGGCACCACCGATCAAAACACACCAAAAAAGGGTTGCACATTCTGTCCCGAAGAGTGTGTCTTGGAAAACTTGTGCACACAACATTCCAACCGCTCCCGCCGCCAGACTATAAATCACCACTATAGTGAATATCTTTAATGCTGCTGTGACTTGAAGACCGATGATAAACAGCGTAACACCGGTTGATAAAAATACCCAACACAGGACTGGAATTTGGCTCAAAACAAGCTGCCGCAATAACCATCGTCCTGAAGATATACGGGTGAGCGCAAGCAAATGTGCAGTAGAGGACGCAACGGACGCGTTAAAACGTGCTCTAAAAAACCCGGTATGAACAGTATAAGCAGCAAGATACGGTGCTGTTAGAAGCACAACACAAACTTGCGCCATGAAGAAACACTCCGCCGGTGAACCGAGTTCTGAATACCGCAATAACTGATAGGCTACCCATAACAGAAAACTTGCAATCACGCAGGTCAGTGATACTTGTAGAATATGGTTTCGAGTGTTTATCATGTTTTATTTGTCTTGCATTCGACTGCGCAGCTGCAAAATTGCCTCATCTATAGAGATTTCGAGCATAAAGTGTGCGATCGCGCGCTGGTTATAGCCTTCGGCAAAACTTGGAGATGCCTCTATAACCGAGGTGAATTGTTTTACTGCTTCTTGGTATGCCTCGTTCTTGAGTAAATGCTTCCCAGCTTCAAGCTCAAACTTCACTATTTGCTGGCTTTCATTCTTTAATAGTAATTATAGCAAGTTTCTGCTACAATGGCAATCTAAAACATTGTTACCAGCAGGGCGATTTAGTTTTAAGGTTTTTACCTCATTTATCGGAAAATTCGGGAATCAGAGTTTTGATTTA
>RKRO01000385.1 GCA_007571355.1 Candidatus Poribacteria bacterium
ATACAGTATTGAAAAAACCTACCAAGGCCTTTATCAGCAAATCCGAGAACGCCTCGGCACAACCGAAACCAACGCCGCCACACAACTGACCTATGCACGCTACGGATTGTGGCACTATGTGAAAAAAGAAAAGCAGGGAGCCACCCCCTATCAAGACTTACATAGCGCAGGCAGAAACCTACGCGGTCTAATCCGTGTCTTACTCTTCAAACGTTTTGAATCCAGCGTGTATGCCTTCAAAAAGACGATCTCTCGATTTCTGAACGTCCACGCCCTGTTTCTCAACGCATTAGACAACGGCATCGTCGCCGCAGGTGAAGACGCACAGCAGATCCTCTACGACGCAAGTAACGCCAACGAAACCGATATCGATGCCGATGAACGCGACGTGCTTGACCAACTCCAAAAACTTTCCGAGTCTTATAACATCCAAGACTTCAATATCAAAGCATTACGTAGAGACCTTCAACACGACATCCAAGTTCTCACGCAGATTTTAGAACCCGTACAGAAGATTACACCAGCAGCAGACACCAAACTCCAGACGCTCAAAAATCTGCTTGACACCAAACCGCTCCGCGACGGAAAACGCCTTATCTTTACACGTTATATTGATACCGCCGAGTACCTTTACCAAAATTTACGGACAGATGACACCGATGTTATTTATACCAGCAACAAAGATAAGCAGAAGATTATCGCACGGTTCGCTCCGAACGCAAATCCTGAACAGAGGCGAAACCCCAACGAAAACGAACTCAACACGCTCATCGCCACAGATGTCCTCGCCGAGGGGTTAAACCTTCAAGATTGTGGGATGCTGATTAACTACGACCTCCACTGGAACCCGGTTCGCCTCATTCAACGCTTCGGGCGCATAGACCGGATAGGCAGTGAATTTGAGAAAATTCACGGCTTTAACTTCCTCCCTGAACTCGGCATTGAACGCAACCTCGGCTTGCAAGAAACACTCCGAAACCGAATTCAGGAAATCCACAACACCATCGGCGAAGACGCAGCAATTCTGGATAATACGGAACAACTCAACGAAGAGGCGATGTACGCAATCTATGAACAGGATAACACACAACTCAATCTCTTTGAAGACAACCAAGAAGCTGGCATGAGTTTTATTGAAGCAGAGGAAATATTACGCCAAATCAGACGGCAGGATCCAGAGGAATATGAACGTATCACAAATCTGAGAGACGGGATCCGCGCCGGCATTCCCGCGGATACAAAGGGGACTTATATCTTCTGCCGTTTGGGCTCGTTCCAACAGCCTTGTCTGTTTGATGGAGAGGGACAAGTGGTTACGACAGATCCCGCGGAAATCCTTCAGAAACTCCAATGTGATCCTGAATTGCAAGGGCAACCGATCCCACCGGAACACAACGCTCGTGTTACGAAATATCAAAAAGACTTTGCAGCACAGAACAGAAATCGATCCACCTTTTCAGTACAACAGTTAACGCGTGCTCAAAGATATATCCTGAAAGAGTTGAGACTCCTCAGCAGCTCCTCAAAGGATACAGAACGGATAAGCAGACTCGATCGAGCCTTCCGTTTGCCACTCACTGAGGTTATCAAACGGGACATCAATCGCCTGCATCGCAAGAAAACCACAGGAAACGACTTACTCACCGAACTGACAACCCTCTATCACCGTCACGACATGGCAGATTTGGAAAAACACCAACGGCACCCCGATGCACAATCCGAATCGTCTACACGGATACTGTGCAGCGCGGCATTCGTTTAACCTTTCACTTATCCTCGCCGAAACTTCTTAAAAAAACACAAAATACATTGCAAATTTTTCCGAGTGATTGTATACTGCTTGTAGTAGAGGCAATATTTGACGAAAAAAGGAACACTTGCATGAACATCCTTGTGCTACACGGACCCAATTTACATCTCTTAGGGAAACGTCAACCGGAGATCTATGGACACGAAACCTTGGTGGACATCAACACAATGCTCGATCAGCACGCAGCAGCATCGCCGCACCCAGTCGTCCTCAAAATCCTTCAATCGAACCATGAAGGCGAACTCGTCACCATCATCGGCGATCATATCAATTGGGCAGACGGCATCCTGATTAACCCAGCAGCGTATACGCATACCAGCGTTGCTATTCGAGATGCCCTCGCTACAGTCGCAGTGCCTGTCATTGAAATTCACCTTTCTAATATCTATGCCCGTGAAGCGTTTCGGCATCATTCGTACATATCGGCGATCGCAGTCGGAGTCATTGGCGGTTTCGGATCCCATAGCTACAAACTTGCCCTTGAAGCAATGATTCATATCCTTCAACTAAAAATGGAACCCTCAGCCTAAACACCAGGCCTACAAGAAACCAAAAAACGCAGCCTGAAACGAAGTGGAAGGCGACTCGAATACGAAAAACGCCAAAACATAAACCCCGTTGTTTATCCACAAAGGAAAACTAAAAAAACCTGAAACGAAGTGGAAGGCGACTCGAATACAAAGAACGCCAAAACATAAACCCCGTTGTTTATCCGCAAAGAAGATTAAAAATATGGCAAAAACCTCATTTATACCCTTTAGTCGTCCTTGGATTGACGATGCCGAAACCGAGGCAGTGAGCCAGGTCCTCGCGTCCAAATGGATTAGCACCGGTACGAGAGTTCGCGAATTTGAACGCGCTTTCGCCGAATACCTGGGTGTTAAACATGCAATCGCTGTCAGTTCCTGCACTGCTGCCCTGCATCTGAGTCTCGTCGTCGCCGGCGTGGCGAACGACGACGAAGTCATCACAACGCCTTATACCTTCACAGCAACAGCCGAAGCGATCCGATACGTCGGCGCCAAACCCGTGTTCGTGGACATCCAACCTGATACACTCAACATCGACACTAACAAGATTGAAGCGGCGATAACCAAGCAGACGAAGGCGATACTCCCCGTTCACATCGCCGGTATCCCATGCGATATGGATGCCCTTCGCGAGATATGTCAGGCACACAACCTCACGCTTATTGATGACGCTGCACACGCTATCCCGACGGAATATAAAGGACAATACATCGGGAATCTCGGCGACCTGTCCGCTTTTAGTTTCTACGCAAACAAGAACCTCACAACCGGGGAAGGCGGTATGATCACCACGAACAGCGATGCATTCGCTGAACCGCTCCGTACGATGCGACTTCATGGGATCAATAAAGATGCTTGGTCGCGTCAATCGCAACGCAATATCTGGCACTACGACATCGCGACCGAGGGGTATAAATACAATATGACCGATATCCAAGCGGCGATGGGATTATGCCAACTCATGAAACTCAACAAACAGCACGAACGCCGCCGAAATTTTGCACATATCTATCAGACAGAACTGGCGAAATTTCCGCAAATTAACACGCCTGTGGCCCCGGATAACCCGCGCGAACACGCGTGGCATCTCTACATTATCCAACTCAACACCGGCAACCGAGACGAATTCGTGGCAGCGTTACGTGAGGCGAACATTGAATGTAGTGTCCACTATATTCCTTTACATCTCTTCGATTTCTATCAGGAACGCTACGGTTACCGTGTCGGTGATTTTCCGTGCGCTGAGGCAGCATTTGAACGCGTTGCGAGTCTCCCGCTCCATCCCGGATTAACCGAAAATGATATCCATATTGTCACTGATACCATCGGTAAAATTTTAGCGTCATAATTGCGCAACAGAACCCGTTGTGATCCTAAGGTCCAACAGGTATATTGGACAGGCGATGGAGATACCTACGAACCCTAAACTTTACCAAATCATTCCCTCCGAAGTCTGCTTCTCGTGTGATGTCTGTTGCCGATTTTTAGAGGGCGACAGTCCACTTGCACCCATTTTCACCGAAGCAGAAAAAGCGCGAGTCATAGCAGACGGTGCAGATCCAATACTGTTTCGTCCGCAGGCAGATGGTCAAAGTGCACAGATCCAACTAAAACCGTACAAACATTTCTACATCTGCCCCCTCTTTGAACCGGAGACGAGCCGTTGTACCATCTATCCAATCCGTCCGCTTGACTGCCAACTTTACCCGTTCGCGATTATGTTCAGTGAAGACGGTAACGAAGTTGTACTCGGTGTGGATACCCTCTGTCCATTTGGTGAGGAGCATTTTGAGACAGAAATATTTCAACAGCATATCCGAGCGGCTATTGATTATGTTGAATCCGAAGCGGTTACCGAGCAGATCATCGCAAACTGGAGCCTCATCGGTGATTACCAAGATACTGTGATAATTGTTCACACTTTAACGCAATTAAGCAATGCGACTTCAGCCACTCACGCTTAACGACAAACCGATTTTTGACAGATACGCGCATCGGACACGGCCGCAGCTGTCTCACTACGCTTTCGCGCCGATCTACGTCTGGCAGGAACACTTCGAGTTTTATTGGACGCTATTTTCGGATTATCTGTGTATTTTCGCAAAGCAGACAGACGACTATTTCATGCCGATCCTACCAATACCGATAGAGATGGAAAATCCCAAGTACCTAAATGTCGTTCACAACGCGCATCAATTTATGTTAGATGCCAGTCGGAATCCACACATCGTCAGAATTGAGAATGTGCCACAAGAGATGACTTTTCGCTTTAAAAAGAACGGATTTTGTGTAAATCTGAAGGAGACAGAATACCTTTACGAAACGGCAGCACTTGCGGGACTACGAGGCGATCGCTACAAGCGGCAACGGCACGCCTATAACGCTTTTATCACAACACATCCATCAGCAAAATTGCGTCCGTATTGTCCCGATGACCGGCATGAATGTCTGGCACTTTACAACAGATGGCGCGAGGTTCGATCGCAGAAATCTGACGCTCCACTCTACAACGCAATGCTCGACGATTCACAGTCAGCGCACCGAATCGGGGTTTTGCAGGCGGAGGCACTCGGTCTCGTCGGTAGGGTTGTCCGTATCAATGCGGACATCAAGGGGTATACCTTCGGCTATCCATTAAATGCCGATACGTTCTGTATCCTGTTTGAAATTACGGACCTCAGTATAAACGGGTTGGCGCAGTTTATTTACCGCGAATTCTGTAAGGAATTGATGAATACTTACAGATGGATTAACGCCATGGACGATTCTGGATTAGAGAACCTAAAGCGCGTCAAACGTTCCTATCACCCTTGCCAATTGATTCTGTCATACAATATTGTTCTGTCTACGTTGATTTCGGGCGTGGAAACCACGCCCCTACGATAACGCTCCTGCAAGGAAAATTAAAATTATGAGAGCTGCGCTTATTTTCCTCAACGGCTACTACGATACACGACATCTCGATTTTTACCGTCAAGAGATCGAAACAGCGTTGGAAAGTCGCTCACCGCTTATCTGTGCAGACGGTGGAATTTGGATATTTGATGCATTAAATCAGTGTGGAGAGAGACAACTTATCCCTGATGTTCTCATCGGAGACATGGATTCGGTTGCTGATCGGGACTACAACAAACCCCTCCCACCGACAAAACAACGCGTCGCGCAAGCAAAACATGTCGTTCGGGAATGGATCGGGAAAACGGACAAAGACGATACCGACGGGCAGCTCGCTGTGAACTATGCCTTGGAGCAGTACGGATGCCGACATATTGTTATTTATGGGGGGTTACCGCGCCCGGAAGGGTATGAGACAGATCAGTTTCTTGGTAACCTCAAACTGATGCGCTTTGGACATTACCGTGTATCCACAGACGAACATTACAGTGCCGAAATGCGAGACCCGAAACAGACGATCCACTATGTGCTATCATCCATACGATTAGTCCGAAAAAACAGTGGATTGCAACGCGTGTCGCTTATTGCTGAAGCTGACAACGTTGTTGTAGAAAAGAGCGAAAACCTGCGCTGGAACTTAGCATCGCTACACATCCATCCCGATCTCACAAACGCCCTCCGTAACGAGTTTGTAGAAGGTGCGGAATGGGCAGCCCTCCAACTGACGGAAGAGTCTGCCCCGGTCTATGTGATTCATAACTGGTAGGCAAGGGTTTTTTCGAGCGTCTCCGTGTCCAAGTTCGCGCCACTCATCACCATCACTACGTTTTTCCCCGCCAAGGGATCCGTAAGTTTATGCGCAGCTGCAAGCGATGCTGCGCCTGCGCCTTCTGCCAAGTTGTGCGTCCACCGCAACGCCAAACGGATCCCCTCCGTAATCTCTGCTTCGCTGAGCAGCACCATATCGTGAATACCTTCTTTCATAATGGAAAACGGCAGCGGGAACGGTACACGCGTCGCAAGTCCATCTGCGACGGTATCACAAGAATCGGTCTCTACATGTTTCCCTTCTTTCCATGAACGGTAGATAGCAGGTGCATTTTCCGCTTGTACACCGATAACCTTCACATTCGGATTGATCGCCTTCGCAACTGTGATTGCACCACAGCATCCGCTTCCCCCACCGATCGGCACGATAATCGCGTCTACATTCGGAAGACTTTCAAAAATCTCAAGCGAATAGGTACCAACACCGTGGAAGAGTGCTAATTCCATACACGGATGGACGTAGTAAAGTCCGCGTTCCCTCTGAAGCCTGTCACACAACGTAAGTGCCTCGTCAAAATCTTTACCGTGTTCAATGAGTTCTGCACCGTAGGCTTCCATTGCACTATTCTTTTCAGGATTATTTCCGTACGGAACGACAACAGTAGCCTTGACACCAAACTGTGCTGCGGCGTAGGCG
This sequence comes from Candidatus Poribacteria bacterium, assembly GCA_007571355.1. Taxonomy (GTDB): domain Bacteria; phylum Poribacteria; class WGA-4E; order WGA-4E; family WGA-3G; genus WGA-3G. Next base: position 6,701 of record RKRO01000385.1, read on the forward strand.
ATAGATTGACCATGATTCCCACGCGTCGCCGTGATAACCCCTTTTTCGCGCTGTGCTTGCGGCAGATGATGCATGAAATTCAGACCACCGCGGACTTTAAAACTACCTGTTGGATTGTGGTTTTCGTGTTTGATGTATGCTTGGAATCCAAACCGTTCGGACAATTCTGGGTAATAAATAAGCGATGTAGGTTTTAAAAACCGCGCCACGACCTTTCTCGCAGCAATGATGTCTTGAAATTTTATAGATGCCATTTTATCCTTCGTTTATGAGTTTTGGTTGATAGAAAATATATGGTAGATTTTTGAGTTATTTATACATATTCATAATATCTTCAATGGTTTTATCTTTATTGTATTCTCGTAATCGTTTTATGTTTGCGAAGTCGTGTTCAATCGGGTTATAGTCCGGTGAATAGGGTGGCAAATACAATAAGGATGCCCCTGATGCTTCTATAAGTTTCGGGTGCGTTGGGTTCTATGGATGCGTGCGTTATCCATTAGGACGAGATGATTTTCGCCTAAATGCGGACATAACTGACTTCCAAGCCATGTATTGAAACGCTCCGCATTGCAACTCCCTTCAAAGAGAGCGTGTGTTGTCAATACATTATCTATGCGGGCCGCTAATAAAGTCGTTGCGCGGGTGCTTTGACTGGATATAAGATCAAAGACGGGTTCGCCTTTCGGGGCATACCCGTAGCGTCTATAACGCTCTGACCTGAACCCGCTCTCATCAATATAAACTAATGATTTTCCCTGATGTTCTTCAGAGGCGAGGTGTTCACAATAGGTTGCTCGTTTTTGTTCACATCGCTCCTTATAGCCGAGTGTTTTTTTTCGAGAGATACCAAGTTTACGAAGTCCATACCAGATACAATAGTGTGAGACCCCGAAATGTGCAGCTCGCTCATTGAGCGTTTGATCGGGAAAATCTTTCACGTGTTGTTGAAGTGCCGTATACTCAATGCTCCGAGGTCCTTTAGGTCCCGGTTTTTGGGACACAAGCGGCTCCGGTGTCTTTTGCCATTTGTAGATCGTATCGCGTGAGATATTGAAAAGTTTGGCAGCTTCTACTTTGCTACCGCCATTTTCAACAAAATCGAGAACGCGTTCTCGTAAATCTATTGAATATGTCATAATACAGATACTAT
>RKRO01000131.1 GCA_007571355.1 Candidatus Poribacteria bacterium
AATAACTTAGCACTTTCGGTCTTCAAGAGGATACCTGTTTTTTTCTAAAACGCCAACGCTTATCTCAAGTAATACGCTGCCAAAAACTTTACACACCCGTTCCAGTTTTCTATGTTGACATCAGAACAGACTTCGTGTATGCTATATAACGCCAGTTTGATTAATCCTTTCGGAGGTATTGCACGGTCTATTTTCGCAGCACAGAAACGTGAATTGTAGCACAAACTTCATCGTTTGTGCAGGATAGTCCCTCAATTAACAGTAGACGTTACATACGTCGAACATTTATCAAACTCACGTTATATAATAAGCGGCCGAAACCACAAGGACACAGTTTTTCTGTCCATCAAGGAGAATACCATGACAGCTATTGCCGTACAAACCCATTTGACACCTGAGGAATACCTCGCTTGGGAACGCAAAGCACCCTTCAAAAATGAATATCTCAGCGGACAGATACTCGCGATGTCCGGTGCAAGCCTCGCGCATAATCTCATCACAGGCAATATATTTAATGGACTTTACAACCAATTGATGGAACGGGAGTGCATCACCTTTACCGGCGAGATGCGCGTGAAGGCAAACCCGTTAACATCTTACTTTTATCCAGATGTCGCCGTCGTCTGTGATGAACCCCGTTTTGAAGATGATGTGTTCGACACGCTTCTCAACCCAACTGTTGTTGTAGAGGTGCTTTCCCGCTCAACTGCGACTTATGACAAAGGCGAGAAATTCGAGGCGTACAAGCAGATCACGTCCTTGCAAGAATACATCCTTGTTTCGCAAGATAGGGTAAACGTTGAACGCCATTTTCGTTTAGGAACGCAGTGGAAAGCGATAGAATTTCAGGAACTTGCAGATACAATGCTTCTGGATTCCATTCGATGTGAACTGCCTTTGGCGCATATCTATAGACGGGTCAAATTTACGGATATCCGCTGATCCTACCGTAGACTCACCTTGTCAGTCCTATTTCTAGCTTTAGTCCGCTAAAACTTGACTGAAGTGGCAGCCGTTATGCAATTTGCAAGTTTTTTACAACCTCCGGATGGTTATTGTTGAAAGGAACGAAATGGCGAGAGCATTTGCCCCTGGCAACATCTCGTGTGTTTTCAAGGTTATTCCGCACACCGACCCAGCGCGTATGCACTCGCTCGGCATGGGTTTCACTGTTAAAGAAGGTGTAGAGGTTACCGTCTCCGAATATCATGAGACGGTAGTGCTGTTTAATGGAGAGCATATCAACTTTCCGACAGTCCGCGCTGTTGTCAAACGACTCATCCAAAATAGCAGTATCGCGGGCGTAAAGGTAGACTTTAGTTCTCCATTGCCGCTCGGATGTGGTTTTGGACTCAGCGGTGCCGCAGCACTGGCAACGGCATACGCGCTCAATGAGTTTCTGTCCCTGCACAAAGACAGCGAGAAACTCGCGATGACAGCGCACATCGCAGAAGTTGAGAATCGAACAGGATTGGGCGATGTCTGCTCACAATATCACGGCGGATGCCTTGTCAAATTGAAGGAAGGGTTACCTTTAACAGCTGACAGGCTCCCGATTACGGAGCAGCCGATCTATTACCGTTACTTCGGACCGATTCAGACCAGCGAAGTGCTTGGAAACAGAGAACAGACAACCCGCATCAATCGCGCAGCGGATGTTGCGTTGCGTACATTGCAAACGCTTACCAGTGCCAAGCCGAATGCTAACCTCTTTAACGCCTGCTTCGCGGTCGCAAAACGGTTTTCGATAGAGAGCGGGTTACTCAGTGATGCTCGGGTAATAGATACAATCGGACACATTGAAGCAGAAGGCGGCGTTGCATCGATGATTATGTTAGGAAACGGCGTTTTCAGCACGCACCCTTTTGAGAACGCTGTGGAGACAAGACTCGTTCATAGCCCGGCACGTCTTATCTCGTAAAGGCGATGTTATACCATCCATCAGATGGAATCACAACGATGAAAACCGTGCTTTTTTTATTGCTTCTTATAGTATCTGTTGCGTTCGGCGAGGTTGAGATTGAGGATGTGACGTTCGGATTCAACGGCCGTTACAAAACAGGCACATGGGCACCCTTACGTATCACCGTTCAAAGTCAGGATCAACCGACACCGTTTATCAGGAATCTGGTAATAGACATCCGAAGTTTTCCTTCGGATACACCACCTATGGAGCGGTACGCCTCTGAGATGCCTCGACGCAGCACTGAAGAAAAGAAAAATTTCTATGTTTATTGCCCTAAAAACGCAGCACAACTCGTTGTTCAACTTGTACCGACAATATCCTCAAAAAGCACAACTTCGGAGAATATACAGCCGAGTGTGATCCGAGAGGTTCCGTTACCGCTGCCGCTTTCACGTAAAGACTATCTCGTACTGGTGTTAGCACCGAGTGGCGATAAACTCAAACGATTTGTTGACAAAGAACATTTGGTTTCTCATTCTGATGGCGCGCGGGTATACGTCGAATATCTCAAGAATTCGACATTACTGCCACAAGACTGGATAGGCTACAGTGCGGTTGATGTTCTGGTAATTCGTAAGACGGTCTTGACAGACAGACGTATCTCTAAACCACAACAAACAGCATTATTGGACTGGGTCCAGCGTGGCGGCACACTCATTCTATCCGGGGGTAACGATTTTAACATTCTACGTGGCAGTTTTGTAGAACCTTTTTTACCGGTTGAATTGAAAAGTTTGAAGAAAACGAATAGACTCCCTGACACCGTGCGTGAAAAACTTGGTTTTCAAGGCCTGGATGCTAACAGCACTATGTTTGAGCTTATCCAATTTGCTCCAAAAATCGGATGTGAAACGCTAATCGGAAACCCAGAAGAACAAGTATATGTCGCGAAACGGAAATTTGGAGATGGACAGATTATCTGCCTCGCGTTTGATTACAATGCGCCGCCATTTTCGGAGCAGCAGGTAGATAAAACATTCTGGCGCGACTTACTAAGTAACCACGGTAAATCGGCGCGACACCTTACAGATCAATACGCGCTTGTACTTCAACACGAAGAAAAAATTCACGAAGAATTCCGCTCAACTTCGCTAAAAGTTGGTCTGATCGGGGTGCCAATTGTAAAATTATTGTTTACTGTCATACCCATATACTTACTAAGTTTTGGGGGCTTATTGTTCTATTTTAGGAAGTCCAAACAGAAGGTACACACCTATTGGAGAGGCGGATGTGTGTTGGTTCTACTGTCGGTCAGCACAATTGCGGCTGCTCGAAATGTGTTACCGAACACCATTACAGTAGATCGGCTATCCATTCTATCCGTCTACCCTGAACGGCAGCGTGCACACTTACTAAGTTACGTCTCTGTCAGAGCTGCTACAGATGCTGAAACATCTATCGGTTATACACAAATAGGCTTTATTCGCCATCAGGAAGTCGAGGACTCACGCCTTGAACATCGCCAAAAGATCGGAACACTATTTCAAGATTCGCAAACTCAACTACGCAAGCTGTTCGTCGACCCGTGGCAGCCTACGACGTATGTAAAAGAAGCATTTTTAGATGTCTCCGAACTCCCGCATACCCTCGAAAATGCGTGGTATGTTACAGGCAGAGAGATGACCTACTTAGGAGACGTTGCCCTTGATGCCGAACTCAAACTTCCAACGGCAGCACCTCAACTGCAGCTAACACCGCAAATACCACCCGCCGAAGAACTAAGCGGCAAACGGGAATGGTTTGCCCGAATTCTACGGCAAGAGTATGTGTTACGACATCTGGCAGAAGAGGCAGATGCAAACCTGCCATCCTATTTGATCGGATGGACATCGCAAGATTTTACAGATATAATCGTAGACGGAAACGTTAAGACAGACGATGAAACTTTAGTGATTTTTCGTCCGACCCCTGGGCTTTAGAGAACAGTCCAACGGGAAAATTAGATGCTCTTCACGGTACTTCTATAGAAAGGTAAACTATGGACGTGTTATCGATCGGTATTTATGTCGTTGATGTACTTGGACGACCAATAGATCAGTTTCCTGAAAAAGGGAAATTAGCACTCTTCGATGAACTCGAAATCCATACCGGAGGTTGTGCGAATAACACAGCACTCGCGCTCGCGCGCCTGGGTATCTCTACCGGTGCAATGGGTAAAGTTGGCACGGATACTTTCGGCGATCTGGTTCTGCAAACGCTCTCAGATAACGGGGTTGACGTTGCAGGCATGCGCCGGGGTGCCGAAGTGAGCACCTCGTTTACATTTGTCGCGATCGCCTCCGATGGCGAACGGACCTTCTATCACTACATCGGCGCGAACGGTGAACTCTGTGAAGCAGACCTTAATTGGGAACTCATTAAAACCGCTAAAATTTTGCACATCGCCGGTGCGCTTGTCATGCCACGTTTTGACGGTGCGCCGATGGCAAACGTTCTCCAAGAAGCGAAAAGGCTGGGGATAACTACCTCGCTCGATACAGCGTACGATGCTACTGGAAAATGGATGGAGACATTAGAGCCATGTTTGCAACACGTAGACATTTTTATCCCCAGCATCGTTGAAGCGCAACAACTCACCGGTCTGTCCGAATGTCGTGAAATCGTCGAATTTTTGCGAAATAACTACGACATTGATACCGTTGCCATCAAAATGGGCGAAAAGGGGAGTTATGTCTCTACACCAGAAACTGAACTCTCTGTCCCAGCCTATCCTGTCAACGTCGTCGATGGAACAGGGGCTGGAGATGCCTACTGCGCTGGCTTTCTCGCCGGTACTATTATGGGTTGGGATCTGAAGGCAATTGCTGAATTGGCATCCGCGACGGGGGCAGCATGTGTCACCGCTATGGGAACCACGGCAGGCATTCAGAATCTCGAAGAAATCTTAAAAATTAGCCATCAGTAGTCAACAGTTATAAGTTAAGAGGGTTATCGGGGCAGTAACAGGAAATGTCCAAGACACAACAGAAGTCTAACCTACTACTTATAACCTAAAGCGGAGCGTACTTATAACTAAAAAAGGAACATTGAATGATCGTCCAAACAGAGAATCTATCCAAATGGTACGGCGAAGTCATGGGAGTGAATGACGTAACACTCGCAATTTATCCAGGAATAACCGGTCTACTGGGTCCAAACGGGGCTGGTAAGACCAGTTTAATCAAACTGATGACGGGGCAACTGAAACCGAACCAAGGCACCGTCAAAGTGCTAAACCAAACGGTATGGAACAATCCGGAGTTAACGCGGCGGGTCGGCTACTGTCCCGATATAGAACTTGCATATCAATTCATGAGTGGATTCGAGTTTGTCTCATTTTTCGCGACATTAAGCGGATACGACGAAACAGCGGGCAAATCCCGAAGTCTACAAGTATTGGAAACGGTGGACATGCTATCGGCGAAGGACAGACCGATCGGGTCTTATAGTAAAGGGATGCGGCAACGTATCAAACTTGCACAAGCGTTAGTGCATGAACCGGAACTCCTGTTCCTTGACGAACCGCTCACCGGGTTAGACCCGAACGGGAGACGACACGTCCTTGCCTTGCTAAAAGGCCTTGCTGACAAAGGTATTAGCATCGTTGTATCGAGCCATATCCTCTACGAAATTGAAGCATTAACGGAGACAATTCTGCTCATCCATCAAGGACGTATCCTTGCAGAAGGCACCATCTCCGACATTCGCGAACTGATTGACGAACATCCACATAAAGTCTATTTGAGCACCGACGAACCGCGCCGTTTAGCACAAGTCTGTCTCCCTTTTCCAGACATCCTGAGCGTCACCTTTGTCAATAACGGAGAGATTGTGGAAGAACCAGAAACTGACAGAGCAGGCGATATTATTATTGAAACTGCTAAGCCCGATGCTTTCTATGGACGGCTCCCCGAGCTCCTCATCGAAAACGAATTGAACGTCTCCCAACTCTATTCCCCAGACGATAACCTCTCCTCCGTGTTTAAATACTTGGTTGGGTAGTCTATCTACTCACGACAGCGATTTTAAACCGCGCTTACAAAGGGTGTCTATATACTTTGGAATTTTACATAAAAATTTTACTCCCGCCCTCTACGAATGCCCGATATTGTACACTTTGAAATAAGGACTGCCCATTTTTGTGCAGATTAGACTCCTGCAGTCAAGACACCTGATATCGTCAGTGATTTTAGACATCAGCGTATAAATGCCGAGAGTGTTCAAATTACGAACAATGCTCGGCATTTTGGCGTGCATGGCAATCAACGCATAGCACTGTCGTTGGCGTTTAGTCATGATTGGCATCATATTTGCTATAACGCTACCAAAGGACTTGCTGTTGGAAAATCGATTTAGATAGGAGGGTAAACCGATGAAAAGGACGCAATTTCAAAAAATTTTGGCAAGACCTGTTCAAATTATTTCATACTGGACGCGCTTTCTTGCTGAAACTCTGCGGAAAAGATTAATTTTACTACTCTTTGTGGTTTCAACCTTTTTGCTACCGAATGCTTTTGCCCAAAGTTATACACAATGGGATTTGCCCGACGGAGCTAAGGCGCGCCTCGGTAAGGGATATGCAGGAGGTTTAAAGTTTTCCGCTGATGGTAAACGCCTGATGGTCCGAAATTCCATTGGGATTTGGGTCTATGATGCACACAGCGGTGTGGAACTGGATCTACTGACAGACAATCTATCAGACTATCTTGCCGTGAGTCCAGATGACAGGATTGTTGCCGGTTGGGGATGGGACGATAAGGTATACCTGTGGAACGTAACTGATAGCGAAAACAAAGTCCCCCTTAGCGGCGATACCTCGAAAGTTCGGAGAATGACTTTCAGCCCAGATGGTCGCATAGTTGCTGGCGGGACTACAGATGAGAAGGTAATCCTATGGGATGCTGCCTCTGGCGCGTACAAAACAACACTCATCGGACACACGCAGGCGATCACCTCAGTCGTCTTTAGTCCGGATAGTAAAACGCTTGCAAGTGGCAGTTGGGACGAAACCGTGCGTTTGTGGGATGTTGAGACTGGCACGCACAAACGCACGCTTACGGCACACACCGAAGGCATCTCTAACGTTACGTTCAGTCCGGATGGCCGCACTTTTGTGAGTTCAAGTTTTAACGAAGATAAGGTAATACTATGGGATGTCAGGACTTGGCAGCAAAAAGCAGCTCTTAATACGGATATCAATTGTTTCGTTCTCAGTCCTGACAGCAGCACGCTTGCGACGGGAAATCGAAGAGGCGAATTGCACCTATGGGATGTCCCCAGTGGAACCCACAAAGCCGAGTTCCTGGGGCATCCATCAGGTATTTTTTCCGTTGCCTTTAACCCAGATGGTAAAACACTTGCCAGTGGTGGCGGCGACAAACTGTATTTATGGGATGTTGAGACTGGCGCACGCAAATTATCAATTACGGGGCATACGACGGGAGTCACCTCAATTGCGTTCAGCCCGGATGGTAAAACCCTCGCAAGCGGGAATAGGGAACAAATCCTTCTGTGGGATACCGCCACAAGTACACACACATCGACATTGTTTGTAGGAGATTGGGCAACTAATGCCAGTTTGGCTTTCAGTTCAGATGGAAATACACTCGTCAGTGAACACGGTGCCCTCATTCATCTGTGGGACGTTAACAGCCGTACACACAGCGCAACCATCAGAGGGCAACAAACAGGAGGTTATGTCAGATACAGATCAATTGCCTTCAGTCGTGATGGTAGATTTCTTGCCCATAATGCGGGCGGCACTGTGGAGCTATGGCATGTAGGACGGACATACAAAACCGCAGTTACTGGACACACAGATGCGATTACTTCAGTTGCCTTCAGCCCCGATAATCGG
>RKRO01000363.1 GCA_007571355.1 Candidatus Poribacteria bacterium
CTACTATAGTAGCATCGGTAATTAAGTAACGTGAGTTTGATAAATGTTGGACGTATGTAACGTCTACTGTTCATTGATGTCCTATACTGCACAAACTAACAGTTTGTGCTACAATTCGCGTTTCTGTGCTGCGAAAATAGAACCCGCAACACCTTCAAAAGGATTCATCAAACTGGCTTTACGATAAATGTGCACTTTTAGGGAGACAACCCCCCTCCCCCCCCTTATCAGGGGGGAATAAGAGGGACATCGCTTCTATAGGATGTGTTCCAATCCTTATGGGCTTTACTATAATCAAACCGGCGTTATTAGGGCATCACGGATGCTACAAGCGAACCTTGTCGTACTTGTAGCACAAACTGTTAGTTTGTGGCTGAATGCCACGCAAACTATCGGAACATCCGAAAATAGATGCACACTTGGACAAAGATACCCCCCTCCCCCCTTATCAGGGGGGAATAAGAGGGAATTTGATGTGTTTTAATCCTTACGGGCTTTACGATAAGCGGAAACCTTCATTTCCTCAAGGGTTCACCTTCACGCTTGGCGAATCATGAAAAAACCAACGCAGCAGTGCGTTCAGCAGCACCGGCTGTTCCCAGCTGCGCATAAACTGCTTGAAGTGCTTCTCGTTGTGTTTCCCGTTTTTGTGGATGCTTCAGAAAATCGAGTGCCAACGCCGTCAAGGCAGTTGGTGTTAATTCCCTCTGTAGCAGCTCCGGGACAATGTCGCGTCCAGCAATAAGGTTTGGGAGTCCACTCCGATTCAGCGGTGTTAACATCTTGACAATATGCCAGTTGATGGGGGCAGTCCGAAAAAGAATAATCATCGGTGTCCCGATACATGTCGCTTCAAGTGTCGCCGTGCCGGAAGTAACCAGTAACAGGGTGGCTGCTCGCATCGCTGTATACGTCTGATTTTCGACAAGCTGAATGGGCGGGGTTCCCCGATTTTCGTTACAGTGTTCCGCGATACTTTCACGTGAAATTCCAGGGGCTAATGGGAGAATCCATTGTGCCTTCGGATAGACCTTCACAATGTTCGCAGCGGCTTTCAGCATGACCGGTAAAATGTGTCGAATCTCCGAACGCCGGCTCCCCGGCATCAAACCGATAACAGGTGCCTCTTGATCATCCGTTTCACACAAATTGAGGTGCTTTCGCGCCTCACACACCGTTAAAGGTGTGTGTGCAAAATCGACAAGCGGATGCCCGACGAATTCCGCGTTTGCACCAGCACTTCGGTAAAATTCCGCTTCAAAGGGGAAAATTGCAGCGATACCATCTGTCCATTTTGCCAATTTCTTTGCTCGACCTGCACGCCATGCCCACGCTTTCGGCGGAATGTAATAGACAACGGATACACCATGCCGCTTCGCAAATCTCGCTAATGGCATATTGAACTCGGCAAAATCCACAAGGAGGAGGACATCAGGGCGTTCCTCACGGATACGTCGTTTCAGATATGCCTGTTTCCGTAGGAACATCCGGAGGACAGTAAGAACATCAGCGAACCCCATAACAGCGGAATCTCGGATGTGAAGGTCAAGCGTCACCGATGCCGCTGCCATCTCGTCGCCGCCCATACCGAAGAGTGTTATATCCGGACACAATGCCTTGAGTTGCCGAGCCACATGAGAAGCGTGCAAGTCGCCAGAAGGTTCCCCAACAACAATCATAATTTTCGGCATTTTTAAATTTTCCTTGCGGCATACGGAACGGGGTTTCAAGTTTGAAGTGGTTTCCAACAATTATCGTAAAATCTAAAAATAAATGTGCACTTTTAGGAAGACAGCCCCCTCGAAGAAACACTTTCTTCGCGTTGGATTTTAGCGTTTGCAAAAACACCCCCCTTATCAGGAGGGAATAAGAATGTGCACTTTTAGGAAGACAACCCCCCTACCCTCTTATCAGGGGGGAATCAGAGGGAATGTGATGTGTTTCAATAATCACGGGCTTACTATAAATGTGCACTTTTAGGAAGACAACCCCCCTACCCTCTTATCAGGGGGGAATCAGAGGGAATGTGATGTGTTTCAATAATCACGGGCTTTACTATATATCCTACGGCATCATTCCGGGCATTTTCAGACCATCGGTTTCATTGCAGCCGAACATCAGGTTGAGGTTCTGCACAACGGCACCGGCAGCACCTTTACCGAGGTTATCAATCGCTGCCATTGCTACGACGCGGCGGGTCCGTGTGTCCATTTCCAACCCAACATCACAGTAATTACTACCGAGCACCGCCTTTGTCTCCGGGTATGTCCCCAATGGAAGCACGCGAACAAACGGTTCACGCTCGTAAAAGCTTGAATAGATGCTGAGGGCTTCTTCAGTGGACATCTTCTCGGTGAGATGCATATAGACAGTGCTGAGAATACCCCGCGTCATCGGGACAAGGTGTGGTGTAAATGTCACACGAACCGGTTCGGATGCGACAGCACTCAACTCCTGTTCAATTTCGGGGGTATGCCGATGTACACCGATGTTGTAGGCGACAACGTTAGCCTCTCGATTCGGGTAATGTGTATTTTCACGCGGTTTCGGACCGGCACCGGAAATTCCTGATTTCGAGTCAACAATGATAGAATCCAATTCCACTGCACCTTGAGCGACTAAAGGCATCGCCGCAAGTATAGCACTCGTCGGATAACATCCTGGGTTTGCGACAAGTTGGGCATCCCGAATCTTGGCACGATACCGCTCTGGCAATCCATAGACCGCTTGCGGCATGAGTTCCGGGCTTGTATGTTCCGCGTGGTACCACGTTTCGTATGTCTCGGCATCCCCAAGTCGATAGTCCGCACTGAAATCCACGACGCGTAGACCTTGTGCCAGAATTTGCGGCACGAACGACATCGCGACTTTGTGCGGCACTGCAAGTACAACGACATCTACGTTCTCTTTAAGGGAGTCAAGGTCTAACGGTTCAAATGCGGACGATAGAAACCCGCGGAGGTTCGGTAGGACACTCTCAATACCCTGTCCCGCGTAGGTTTCAGATGTACAGAGGGCAACCTGCAGCCCGCCAGAGTGGTTCACGAGAAAGCGTAACAACTCACTACCGCTATAACCTGATGCACCAACAATCCCAATTTTTATCATATTTTTAATTTACCTTGTGGAGGAACGACATGTGTCCTATCTATCACGTGCCTTTCTTAAACCCGCCCTCCACTACGTTACGGGCTTACGTTTTTGCTTATGCCTTACTGCAGAAAACCAACCGCCGCGTACCCATCGTTATAGATTATGTAAGGAATTGTAGCACATTTCGAGTGGAATGTCAAATTATGATAGAGACATGCCATTGAACGCACGTTATTCAAGAAATAAATTGACAGCGCAAGGGATGCACGGTAAAATATAACAACTTTCGGCTTGCATGTTACTTGCCGGAAAATCAAAAGGAGACGCTATGAAATTTGCAAGATATGAGTTAAATGGCACAATCAACTACGGCACTGTTTCGGGAGAGGATCTGAGCGTACTGTCGGGATGCCCGTTTGGCGAATACAGCGAGACAGGGGATACTGTCGCGTTGGCAGATGTCAAACTCCTTGCACCGACAACACCGACAAAGGTGTTAGCCGTTGGCTTGAATTACCGAAGCCACTTAGACGGTGCCCCGGAACCGACAAACCCAGAAATCTTCATCAAAACGCCTTCCTGTATCAATGATCCGGGCGGCAATATTGAATTACCGGACGGCGATGCTGACGTACACGCGGAAGGCGAACTCGTCGTCATTATGAAGAAACAGACACGGAAAGCGACCCCGGAAGAAGCCGCCGCGAATATATTGGGCGTAACGTGCGGCAACGATGTCAGCGCACGCACATGGCAGCGCAACGACTTACAGTGGTGGCGCGCCAAAGCATCGGATACCTTCGGACCCATAGGTCCCGTCATCGCCACGGATGTCGATTACACCGACGCACAATTAGAAACCCGTATCAACGGTGAAGTCGTTCAGAAACAGACGACTGCCGACCTCATTTTCCCAGTGACGACGATTGTGAGTTTCATTTCACAGGCGATAACCCTTGAACCCGGAGATGCAATCTTTACCGGCACCCCCGGCACAACAACTGCCCTAAAAGCCGGTGATACCGTTGAAATCGAGATTGAAGGCATCGGCGTTCTGAAGAACCCAGTCGTCGCACAGTGATGTCAGGGCAACTTGCAAAAGGAGAGGACAATGATTTTCAAACATCTATCTCTTTTACCGTACTGCCAAGTTTCTCAAAAGATTAAACTGACTCTCAAGATCATTCTGCCGATGCTGTGCCTCAGTATAGCCATACAGGCATCGGCAGTGCTACTGTTTCACGATGATTTTGAGAAGGATAAGATCGGAAGCGAACCCAGCAAATGGGAAGTTGGACACGAGGGTGCCACAACTGCTAAAGTTGTCGCAGACCCGAAAAAAGCAAGCAACAAAGTTCTGTTAACTGCCGACAAGGGCTCTAACCAGTCACGGCACGATGTCGGCGGCTCCATCTATGTCGTCGGTGACGCGGACTGGGGCGATTACGTCGCCGAATGGGATATGATGTTCCCTGATGATTTCTATATGGGTGTCGTTTTCCGTTTTCAAGATGGTGAGAAGTTTTACTTAAGCGACCGGCGGCAAGGGGGTAGAGAGTACCACTTCTATAAACGCCAAGGCGGTTGGGCACAAGTCCAAGCGGGAATGGTGGAAAATGAACCCGAAGTCTGGTATCGTGCGCAGCTCATTCTTGAAGGCGACAAATTCACCTTCAAGTTGAAAGAACGGAAAGACAACACGCCGTTTGATAAAATCGACCCCGCAACCGAAGGCGGAGATGGAAACTTCAAAACCGGTCAGTTCGGCAACTACGGTCTTGTTTATATGGATAACATCTTTATCGGCGATTCCGTCGCAGACCTCGTCCTACCCGTCGAACCGCAGGATAAACTCAGCACGACATGGGGCGCGATTAAGGATGCCTATTAGATGCATAAAAAGATTGGAAGGATGGAACGGGGAAGAATAGGTCCCCAATCTTCCATCCTTCCATGCTTCCACTGACCGACACTGAACCGCAAGGAAAATTAAAAAAAATGGCGACCTACACTGCCCGCGGTGGCAAAGACACCGTCATCACATCCGAAGGAAAACGCGCTCTGCTACGCGAGGCACTCCTCAAATTGGGGGGCATCCCGAAAAAAATTTTGGTTGTCCCGCCGGATATCACCCGCCTCCACTCAAACGCTGGCGAACTCACTCAAATTCTCTACGAATTGTGGGACACCGCAAACGGCACCACTTTTGATATATTGCCCGCTATCGGCACACACGCGCCGATGACCGAAGAACAGATCGCCGAGATGTACGGGGATTTGTCCAAGGCGACCTACCACGTCCACAATTGGCGCACCGGACTCTACCACTTCGGTGCGGTGCCATCGGAATTAGTACAGGAGGTTTCGGGCGGCAAACTCGATTACAGCATCCCCGTCGCCGTAAACCGCCGTCTCGTAGAAGGAGACTACGAACTTATTATCTCTGTCGGACAGGTGGTCCCACACGAAGTCATCGGTATCGCCAACGGATTTAAGAACATCCTCATCGGGACAGGCGGGGTCGAGACAATCAACAAATCCCACTTCCTCGGTGCTGTAGACGGTATGGAACGACTCATGGGGCGAACGGATACCTCTGTCAGGCGGGTACTCAATTACGCACATACACACTACTTGAAGCCGCTCGGCATTCTATATGTTATGAGTGTCATGGATGCCGATCCCTCCGGAGAACGTGTGATGCGCGGGCTTTACGTCGGCGATGATGCGCAGACCTTTGAAACCGCTGCCGAATTGAGCAGAGGCGTTAACATGACATTCTTGGACGCTCCCTTACCAAAAGTAGTCGTCTACTTGGATCCGCGGGAGTTTAAAAGCACATGGCTCGGCAACAAAGCAATCTATCGCACCCGGATGGCAATGGCAGACAATGGCGAATTGATTATCATTGCCCCCGGACTCCGAGAGTTTGGTGAGGACGCAGCAATCGATCGACTTATCCGAAAATACGGCTACTGTGGCACCCCCGCAGTGCTCAATGCGGTCTCGGAAAACCCGGAGTTGCAAGAAAATCTCTCCGCCGCGGCACACCTGATCCACGGGAGTACCGAAGGACGTTTCAAGGTCACCTATGCGACCGAATACCTCACCCAAACCGAGATTGAATCCGTCGGCTACCAGTGGGCACCTCTAAAAGAAGTACTCGCTAAATACGATCCTGAAACACTTGTTGATGGTTTCAACAACGATGATTTTTTCTACATCAGCGAACCCGGACAAGGGTTGTGGGCACTGCGTTCACGATTCGATGGAAGGGATTTGTAACCCCGAAGCGAATTTCAACAAAAAGGAGGAGAACAACCTGCAACCGTTCAAGATTATCGTCGAAAGACATACTGATGGCTATATTGCCTATCCGCTTGGGTTGAAAGGTATCGTTATAGGACAAGGTGATACATACAAAGAAAGTGTTGAGGACATAACCTCTGTAATTCGGTTTTATATTGAGACTTTTGGAAAGGAAGAACTCGAAATTTAAACAAGGAGAAACGCTCATGCGTATACTTTCTTTTGCTTTGATGCTCCTACTTGCTGTCGGTACCTACACGGCGCAAGCAGTTGATGAAGATACATTAAGACTCTATTTACCCTTTGATGATGGTGCTGGGAAAAATCCCAAAGATGTCTCTGGCAATGGAAATCAAGTTAGCATTAAAGGTGATTTGAAATGGGTGAAGGGCAAGATCAACGGGGCACTTGAATTTGATGGAGATGCAGCGAATTTTGTCGAAGTTGCGCACACTGCCGATCTCGAAGGTATGAAACAGTTGACAGTCGAAGCCTGGGTGCAACCTTTTGGAACAGATGCCCTTGCAAGAGGGATCGTCTCCAAACGCGCTGCATGGCAGGCTGGAGATGTTTACAACCTCTTTTCGTGGAATGAAAGCAAGTTCTGGGCAAGGGTCAACGCCAAAGACGGCCAACAAATTTCGTCAACATCCATTTTAGAAGATAAAGAATGGATGCATCTCGCTTACGTCTATGATGGCAAAACAAAGAAGCAACGGCTCTACGTCAACGGTGAACTCGAAAACGAAGTAGATCACCCTGAAGCTGAAGTTAGCAGTGGTCAAGAACCGTTATGGATCGGCACCCTCAATCAAGGGTACGCGCAAACGTGGAACGGTCTCATTGATGAGGTCAGAATCTGGAGCAGTGTCCTAACTGAAGATGAAATCAAATTAGCAATGGCTGGCGAACTCCTACCTGTTCAACCTTATGGTAAAGCCACAACGACATGGGCGAGACTCAAACAGCCGTAAAGGTGAAAAGCATGCAACTCTTCAAAATTATCTGCAGCTGGCGACCAAAAATATGGTTCCCGTTGGCAATTGTTCTGTTGAAGGGTGTCATTGACTTTTTATACAGGGGATATATTTTTGCGGATTTATTTGAAAACCCCGGTAATATTCAGATTATCGGTGGATTTTTCGATATCGCCACAGCATTGATCGGTTGGATTTTGATAAGTGTTCTCCTCTTTTTTGGATGTCGGTTATTGTGCGGTAGCAAAGGCGTTTTCCTAAATTTCTTTAAAGTTGTAGGTCTGTGTCACCTCGTTCTGTTGGTAGCCACATTAGGGCAATTCATTTTCACTTTAATCCGTTTGCCTCCCGATCTAAAACCATCAGAAACGACTTTTGAAGCGTTGGGTTCAGTCGCACCGATAGTCCAAGGGATTAACATTGCGGGGCATATATGTTTCGGGGTTATCCTCGTCGGAGTGGTTCAAACCTTTTTTGAAATTAGGTCGGGCCAGGCTCTTTTTATTACTTGTATCTCTTATGCTATCTATTGGGTTTTAAGCGGAGCCTTAGGGTCCCTGCTTTTGTATGTTTTTACCTTTTTTTTTGGACAATTCTTGGTTCCGAGTTGGCAGCCGGTCAACCCGATTTTACCCTAACCTAATGTGGTATCAGCATTGCAGGCAATTCGGATAGACTCCGAATTGTCTCATGCCATCTGCCGGTTTGGGTGCCGTTTCGGTCAATCAATATTGGACGAATGCCAGCGTTTTTTGCCCCGACGATATCCGCCTGGTATGTATCCCCAACATGAACCGTTTCTTCCGCTGAAACTTCGATTGCTGCGAGTGTATAATTGAAAATATGGGGATCGGGTTTTGCAGACCGGACGCGTTCGTCATGTGAAGAAGTAATCGTGTCAAAATATTCGGTAATTCCCAACCGTTCTATACGCGGGTCCAAGGGTGTATCCCAATTGGAAACAATCGCTACCTTGAAACCTTTGTCTCGTAAATGCTCAAGGGTCGGGACAGTGTCATCGTAGAGTGTAGCAGCGTTGGCAGCAAAAAGAGAGTGCTCAGATTGGAGCAACTCCCATGTCATTTGGTCCAAGTAGTCCAGAACACCGAGTGCCGCCAGAAAATCTCGGTAACTATCAATGATCTGCTGCATTGTCTCCAGAAGATCGTGGGTCATCGGATCTGATCCTGACGCATCCGCATAGAGATTTTCGCGTGCTGAATCATAGCGTTTCCAGTCAATTTCATACCCATACCGATCTGTGAGCTTCTGAACTCTCGGTCTGAGTGATTCTCCCCAAACCCCCAATGTCTGGTAAAAATCAAAGAAAACAGCTTTTATCATAATTTTCAGATCAAACGCCCTATGTCTTCAGAAATTATCACGACGAAAGAGACTCAAATACTCCTCTCAAACGGAACACGGGGACGCTTATCACCTTCCTTATTCAAAGAGTGCTTCCGTAAAATTTTCAAGGCTTTTCACGTTAACAGCAATGCGATGCAGCTGCTCGAGGCGTTGCAAGTCGTCTATATTTTGAAGTGCTGGTGTTAGGGCGCGCACCGTCTCTGTATGGAACTTCACATTGAGGACTGTCAGGAGGTTTTTGAGGGTAGCCTCTTTCGCCCCTTGTTCAATCCCTTGTTCAATCCCTTGTTCAATCCCTTGTTCAATCCCTTGTTCAATCCCTTGTGCCATAAACTTATCCCGCTGGCGTTCAAAAAAAGGAGATTCTTGCATGAGTTCCTCCGGTATTTGTTCAAACAAACCTGGATCATGTATAAGTCCGCCGAAAAGAGAGAGCCCGTAAAGCAACGTCCCTTTTATTGGTGGATCAACTGGTGTACCTATGGTTGTGTTAATGCATTGTTGCACCCACCGGTCAAGGGGCATATCGCTAGGCGGTTTCATAAGCGGTGTGAACGGTAACAAGCCTGGCATCTGTGCCTCTAAAACCGATCGCCCCTCTATCTCAACGAGTCGTATAACCTTGTAGCTGAGTCGGTAATCGTAGCCATTCCAACTGTATGTATAACCCCCGGGATCGTTTTTTCCCGCATCCGGGTGAAAATAAATCACGTTGGAATAGACAGGTATCTGGTATTCACCAATGAGATAACCGTGATAGCGCGCGTTGCGTGCCCACATCGGCTTTTCTGTACTATCTCGGAGCTGCAATTCAATATGTAAGACAGCTTCCTCTGTGTTGAAGCGGATGCGCTTTGTGATGTCCGTACGAAATGCGCGAACCACTTGTTGCTCGGTATCAAGATCCGCAAGCACCTCAACATCAGGCGCGTTCAGGACAAAACACGCGATTTCGTTGATCTGTTCGTTCAGGATATCTTTTCCTACTGTATCGTATTGTTGCGCCATAAAAATATTATACAACAGATTGTTGGTAGATAGCAAGGGTAAAACAATTATCAGGCTTCAGAGCCTGTGTATAAGAAGGCTATGGTACTGCCTTTAGCGATAACACGTCGGATCGGGGACACCTGCCTCCTTAAAACCTCTCTTTCGGAGCAGGCAGCTATCACAACCACCACATGCTCTGCCCGCCGCGTCTGGATCATAGCAACTGAAAGTGAGTCCATAATCCACACCGAGTACCGTGCCAATTTGGATAATCTCTGCCTTCGTTTTATCAATCAGTGGTGCGCGGATTTTCAGTTTTGTTTTCCCTTCAACACCAGTTTGTGTGGCAAGGTTCGCCATCGTTTGATAGGCATTTATATATTCGGGACGACAATCCGGATAGCCGCTGTAATCCATAGCGTTGACACCGATAAAAATGGCATCCGCGGCAAGGCCCTCAGCATAAGCGAGCGCGTAGGAGAGAAAAATTGTGTTTCGGGCGGGGACGTAAGTTATCGGTATGTCATCCTCCATTTCCGTATCAGAACGGTTTTTGGGAACAGCTATATCTGCTGTCAATGCGGACCCGCCAAAGGTACGAAGGTTGATGTCAACGACTATGTGCCGTTTCACGTCCAGTGCCTTTGCGCCGTTTTTTGCGCACTGGAGTTCCACAGCGTGCCGTTGACCATACCGAAAACTCATCGCGTAAGTCTCATAACCTTCATCGCGCGCGATGGCGAGCGTTGTTGTCGAATCTAAACCACCACTGAATAAAACAACCGCTTTTTTACACACCGATTTCCTTTCTTTTTATTTTACCTTGCGGGGAAACAAGGCGCGTTTAGCCTAACGGATGTGTTCCTTAAGCCTGCCCTCCACTACGTTACGGGCTAATGTCTCTGTAAATCCAATACTTCATCGAAAACCTGCTCGTCAGGGTACCATAATTAACGCCAGTTTGAAAAATATGAGCGGTTTCCCCAGCAGACGCACATTCGCTAAAAAAGCAAGAGAGTCCCCAAAAAGCGGTGATTTTTAGAAGCCCCCCCCTTGATCCCCCTTATCAGGGGGGAGTGGGGCGACTCTCAGCGGAAAAGCGGCTGCTTTCAGTCTTTATCAAACTCACGTTATCGTAAAATCTAAAAATAAATGCACACTTTTAGGAAGACAACCCCCCTTCCCCCCTTATCAGGGGGGAATCAGAGGTGCCTCGTTTCTATAGGATGTGTTTCAATCCTTACGGGCTTTACTATAATTAAGAAGATTCAAACTCTAATTTCGCAAAGCGGAGAAAAATACCGCCACCCGGTCTGGCGAGGGGCCCGTTGATAGCCAAACATGCGATGACATGTTTCGCACCCGGTTCCGCGCTTTCTGTAACAACCACGCGTTGCGGCGCGTTGAAGCCCGAGGCAGCACCACGGCCCGACTCCCCAAAGGCCAAATCAATCTCACCGTCAACCCAAACCTCACCATAGTCGTCAATGCACGTGTGGAACCACACCTTTGAACCCGCGACCGACGTTCCATCAACTTCTTCAGGAATCGTGACTGTGATCCGATACCAGCCGAAGCAGAGTCCCGATAAGATGACTTCTTGGATATTCTCACAAACCGGCCATCCGGAATCATCATAATCAGCGAGACGAGCAGTTACTTCCACCAATCGGTCAACTAACCCACCGTTCGGTTCGCCCGGGACAAGCCCTTCGCCAAAACGCCACTGTGCATTTGTGCGTTCAAGATGTTCTGCATTTTCCAAATCAAGTTCTGCAATAATCATTAGCATTCCTTTCTTAGTTTGAAGTCGCACAAACTGTTAGTTTGTGCCCCCAATATTCGTCCACCAGAGTCTATAAGCAATACCTGTCGAAAAAATCAGGGAGATTCCTGCGACAATAAACGGCACATGAACAGAGATGTTAACCAGAAAACCGCTTGCGACGTAACCGAGAAGAAACCCGCTACTCCACGCCAAATGTGTCAGTCCAACCCCGTGTCCCTTCTCATCAGGTTCCGTAAATTCGTTGATAAATCGTGGGATCGTCGTCGAAAGTGCCCACGCTGCGCCCGCACCGAGTATCCAGAAAACCCCGAGTGCGATCGAAGACGTATGAAAAAACGCCATACCGAAAGCAAGAAGCGTAACAATTGCATTTGCTACCAAGGCGGGCGCACGGTGTCCAACTGCATCACATATTCGCCCGACAGCCAGTTGGCACCCGAAAGCAAACAGTAGACTGATCGCACTGTAATAGCCTGTTGCTTTTACCCCGACGAAACGTTCAATCAAGACCGGCATCAGCAAGTTCACGGAACCCCAATAGTAAGTCGGGAAAACACGCAAACCGATCAGCATCCGCACTTCCCGCCGCCGACTCAGGTTTAGATACGCCGCAACGTTAAGCGTTGATTTCCATATCCCTTCACGCCTCTGTTGCGTATCTGAAAACCGTGTCAACCAAGGCAAAAAGAGGCATGCCCCTACAAACAGAACACCCGCGAGAACCGCTGCACCGATCCCAAAAGTGCTATAACTGGTCCTGTCAATAACCTCACCCGCGATAGCACTCCCAATCGCATTCCCGACAGTACTGCTGATGAAGTACAATCCTGTCGATAGCCCTAACTGATCAGGCGGGACCGAGCTAATGAGGTAGGTCTGTCCGCCTGCGGTTTTAAAACCGGAAGCAACGCCTTCATAACAGAGGATACCCCACAGGAACAACGGTATCTGCGTCGTAAAAAGCCCGCCGACCACGACTGCACCCGTCATCCCGATCAGTACGGTCAGTTTTCGCCCAAACCGGTCGCAGAGTGTCCCGCCAATCAGTGCCGAGATCCCCCCGAGTCCGATAGGCAACGCGCGCAACAGTGCAGCGAACAGCGCGCTCTCCTCTAAAACTGTTTCCGCGTAAACCGGAAATAGCATCTGTATCGGTCCTGTCACCAAACCGACAACAAACACGATGGCGCAAAGAAGTATAAATCCGCGACTCCACATGCTTTGTTAAAAATAGCGCATCAGGCTGTCCGTAATATTAGGTGCGGCGGTGCCGAGTCCACAAGCACTCGTTGCTCTCATGACGGCTCCAATCTCTGATATGAGTGTTTCCGAATTCGGGTTTAAAGGTGCGGACAAAAGTTCTGTCAGTCTATATGTCCCGATCCGACATGGAAAACATTTACCACAGGATTCTTCAGCAAAAAATTCCATTGCATTGTGTGCCACATCAAGCATATCCCGTGTGTTATCAAACACCATAATCCCTGCTGCGCCAAGCATCGCGCCCACTTTTTGAAAACTCGGTTCATCCATCGGGATGTC
Source organism: Candidatus Poribacteria bacterium (assembly GCA_007571355.1). Classification (GTDB taxonomy): domain Bacteria; phylum Poribacteria; class WGA-4E; order WGA-4E; family WGA-3G; genus WGA-3G. Next base: position 13,069 of record RKRO01000363.1, read on the forward strand.
CAGATCGTCGCCAGCGATAAATCCACCAGAAAGACCCGCTGTCGTAATTGCTTGAATCTCGCGTCCATCCGGTGCCCCCCCTGCCCATTCGTAGAGAAGCGTTTTCAACGGAAGTCCGAACGGTATTTCGTAATTTCCCGGCCTCTGGATGTCGCCGGACAGGCTAATAATCTTTGTGCCTGCTAAATTTTCGTCGTAACTGAGGTTTTTATACCATGCTGCACCGTGCCGTAGAATTTGCACAGCAGCGGCAAGCGTTTCCACATTATTTACAGCCGTAGGTAAGTCCTCAAACCCGTGTGTTACAGGATAAGGCGGACGGTTCCTTGGAAACGGGTGCTTCCCTTCCAAGCTGTTCAATAGCGACCCCTCCTCGCCACAGACGTAAGCCCCTGCGCCGCGTCGAATGTAGATATGAAAATTGAAATCTTTACCGAGTATGGCATCACCGAGCAGACCGGCTGCTTCTGCGTCTGAGCGTGCTTGTTCAAGTACCCTCAAAGTTTCTGGGTACTCATATCGGAGGTAGATAAAGCCGCGCGTCGCGCCTGTCGCGTAGGCGGCGAGTGTCATCCCTTCAATCACAGCGTGCGGCGCATAATCGAGAATAACCCGATCCTTGAAGCATCCGGGTTCACCCTCATCCGCGTTGCAGACGATAGTTTTCGGCTCGCCAGGGGCATTCAAAACCGATTCCCACTTCGTACCGGTTGGAAACCCGGCACCACCCCTACCTGCCAGTTGACTCTCTTTGAGCGTTTCAATTACATCTGCTGGTGTGAGTGTTGTTACGGCACGTGTCAACGTTTCATAGCCACCTGTCCGCTGATAACCCGTCAACGTCCTATGTTCGGGTTCGCGTATCTCAGCGAAAATACATTCTTCACCATCCCCTGGATATGGCGGCGGTAATGGGGAGGGCTGTACAGAAAGGGTGTCTACGTGCTTCCCCACGAATACCTCATGTCCTTTCAGTACGGGTACACAATCGTCGCACCTTCCAGCACACGGCATCGCGGTTGCCCCTTCATCTCTGAGTGCCTCAAGGATTTCCAAGCCACCTTGCAACCGACAGACGGGCCCGGTGCAGACACGCGGTGCGTTTTGGCCGGGTGCCTCACGTGCAAAATGGTGATAAAACGTTAGTGTGCCAAAAAGTTCAGCAAGCGGAATCCGAAGCCCGACGGCAATGTCGCGAAAGACTGCCTCCGAAATAAATCCGTCTCGGTCGTGGAATACGTGTAACAATGCAAGCAGTGGGGCGGGTTCATCACGCCACTGGGCAATTACTTCTCGATTTGTCGGGACTGCCATCCATCTCTCCAATACAGCGAAACAAAGAATATTTTTCGTGTATCTTATCAATTTTCCGACTTCGCGTCAATGCTTTTTCAAAGTTTACATAAATTGGAAACGGAGGCTTTCAGTGCTATAGAGAGAGTGCACCTAACAGCATCCCTAATTGTCATGAAACTTGTCCAAATCTGTGCATACTGTCTCGTCAATTGTCCCATCTACTATGAACTGTCTAAGTGCTGCCTTTACTTCATTGGACTTTTCTATCCAAGGATAGTGTCCTGATTCGGGAATCGACGCAAACGTGCTGTGAGATAGTTTAGCAGCAAGTGTCTCTATAAAGTGACAGGGACGAGGATCACAGGCACCATGAAGGAAAAGAACCGGCATGGATAGATTGTGAACGGATTGCTGAAATTTTGAATCTGTGGTGTAACTTTTCCAGTCCGCGCCGACTTTTTCGTTCGCCTCACTGCTCACAGGATGTTCATCAAAACTCGGAAGATTGTCAACTTGATTCGGGGCACATACATCTGTTTTCCTACTTAAAGTACGAAGCCTGCCCAATATCCGTTCCGCCTCAGCACCTTCCGCCTGTTCCCTTTGTGCTCGCAGACGTTGATATTCTGCACGCTCTGATCCACTCAGCGCACTTAACCGATTTTCGCGATACTCGGCGTGCCATCGGTGGTCAATACCTGTGCCTGCGATGTGAAGAACGGCTATCGTCCGAGCCGGAAATCTGACTGCATAAGCCAAAGCAAGGCCTGCTCCCCACGAATGCCCGCCAACAATCCAACCTTCAAAGTTGAAATGTTTTCTCAATCCTTCTAAATCATTGACAAATGTGGCAACATCGTAGGGCCCCACCGGTTGTGAACGCCCGCTTCCACGTTGGTCATATCGTACGACTTGACACATGTCAGAAACCATATCTGCAACTGGGGCGAGATAATCGTAGCCCCCAGGCCCGCCATGGCAAAGCACCATCGGTTGCCCCGTTCCTTGAACCGCTGTCCAAAGTTGAATACCGTTAATTGGCAGTATTTGTTCCTGATGCATCTTTCATTTAAACCTGAAAACAAATATATCCCTTCTATCAACGGGCATGCAATCGCCGGATTCGGGCAGGCGTGTCGTCACCGTGAATCTCTGACGATAAAATCCGGAGGCTCCGGTCTTCAATCGGCAGCTCAACTTTTACACCGCCATGACGATGCGATTCTCGAAGTGCGATGGCTATCTCTAACGCTGCACGGCCATCTTCTCCCGAACACTTCGGCGAACCTCCATTTTCAATAGCGTTAATAAGATCTTCAACGATTGTCAATCCCATACCTTGCATCCGTACGGGGATCGGGAAGGGACATTTTGCAGGCACGCCGCGTCCGCGCCGTCCGCCGGGGACCATACGAATCAGCTCAAACGTTTCGGCGTTATTCACTGACCGGATGCGTGCCTTCGTACCGATGACATCGACCTCCCACGGTGCCGCACCACAAGCCGTACTCCTGAGATACGCCCGCACACCGTTATCAAAAACGAGGTAACCGTTGCCTTGCAGGTCACCTTCACCCGCGGCGGCTGCATCGGACTGCATCTCACCGAAAACCCACGCCACGTTTCCGCCTGCCATATAACGCAGAATATCAATGGCGTGGCTCCCGTTATGCGAAAGTCCGCATTGTGCGTAGACTGTCACCTGTAGCACATCACCGATTTCGCCTTCGTCAATGAGTTTTCGGGCTTCGCTAAAAAACGGATTCCAGCGGCGCGCGCAGTTGATTGCCAGTGCGACACCTTCTGTTCGGCAGGTCTCCACCATTTCGTCTGCCTCGGCGAGACTGAGCGAAATCGGTTTCTCTGCCCAGATCGCCTTAACACCAGCACGTGCTACATCTTGAACAATCGTCGAACGCACCCGCGCCGTTGTGCAGACACTGACGATGTCCAGATTTTCCTGCTCCAGCATCTCACGGTAATCGCTGTAGATATGCTCTGAACTTAGCCCCCACCGTTCACCGAAAATCGCGCCTTGTTCGGCATGCAGATCCGCACCCGATACCAGTTCCACATTCGGTGCAGCGTGGTAGGTCGGGCCGTGGCAATACGGCAGAAAGAGAGATCCGCCTTGTGTAATTTCGTCGTCAAAGGTGCTCCCCATACGTCCTAAACCAATGACACCTGCTCTATACGTTGTCATTTTGTTTCCCCCAAGAGAGTTGCATTAAATGAGAAGAGTTTTGACAGTGATATGTTTATGGGACAGTATCTGCATTTAGTACGGAATCTGGACCACGGATACCATTTTGCGCCAATATCTGAAGATATTTACCTCTTTTGATGCTTGATGCAGTTTTTCCTGTAGAAATCCAGTGGTAAGTACTCTGACTTTCCAAACCCTCAAGGTTTTTTGCAGAAAGTTCGCGCCACTGCTTTAACCACTGCAATTTCGCTGTGACTTCCCTTACTTTACGCGTATTGTCCGCCGGATGAACTTCAACATAGTAAACCCTATCTTTATAACCGAACACGTAATCCCAACGAGGTTTATTCGGATACCGATTCAGGAGACAAATATCTATATCAACGCTCCCTTTTAGGTGCCTTGTCTCGCGTACTGTGACTTTGTTACTATTTCCTCCCAATGCCTGCAATCCGTTTTTTAGACACTGGGTAATTTCTGGAATGTCCTGAACAGCATCGGTAAAATTCAAAGGTCACTCTCCCACACAGCTTCCGTGACAACATCAGCAGCCTTCGTACTAAATAGTGTAAGCCCACCCCAATCCGATACTGCTTCATCTGGATCTTCAGCATCTAAGGTTGAAATGTCTTTGACGCTCACAACACTCTCCTGACGAGAAAAATAATAGGTTTTGAAAGTTTTTTCATTCAAGATTGTCTCCGTGAGGTTTTTGGAATAGGTGCCCGCTTTCAAATTTAGCAGCTGTCTTAACCGTGTTGGGCCAGAATTTGATTTAGTAATAAATCGAATTGCCCAGATAAGTTCTAAAATTTGGGCTGAATGCGTAGAAACGATGACTTTGTAGCCTCGCCTTAGGAGTTCTAAAAAAACAAGAAGTAGGGCTGAGATCGCTTGCGGATGTAACCCCATTTCCGGTTCTTCAATAATAACCCAGTTGATATTATCTTTCTTTTGTGTTTTCCCAGAAGGCATTAACCAATACATGCCCAACAGCAGGGGTGTAAATTCCCGCTGTCCGGTCGACCACGTCATGAACGGGAGTTGAGTGTCTGCAACATTTAGGACAATACGTTTACGTAATCCGGACCTATCCAATCTAATTTCAGCGTCTCCATAAATGCTTCTTGCAATCGCGTCTCGGAGTGTTTTATTCATGCGTCCTTCCTGCGGAAATATAGCACGTTCACCTGATCCTAAGCCTGCTTCCATTAATAAACGTAATTGTTCACTGAACTCTTTAACGACGTACGGATCGCTCATTGCATAGTCTGTAAAAGCACGAGGCCACCCATCTTTCAGCGTCACAACCCGGTGTGCTGGTATCAGAAAAAGGTTCTCAGTTTTTTTTCTTTTTGATAACGCTTTTTGAGGCGTAAAATCTGCGTTATCAACAGTAACTTTTGTCTCATTCTCGTTCCAAATCGTCTCCATTCCTTCACCCAAATAAAGGAACAAAAAATTCTCTGTTTTCTTCTGCCAATCAAAACCGTGTTTTTTCAGGGTTTGCGTAATATCGCCTGCATCTAAGATTAACTTCATAAGTTGGAGTAGAATGCTTTTTCCACTCGCTTGTTCGCCGACAAACACCGTCATATCTCCAAAGGTGATGTCAGCTTCCGGAATTTGCCCGAGTGAAGTCAGTTTAAGATTTTTCATAATTCTTTGACTCCGTTTTCCAATGTGCTAACGGAAAAGTTAGAACCGCAATTTACGCCAATGTTATTTTACCACAATTCAGATTTTCTCATAGACAAAATCCAACCACCTGTTTTGTGGCGGTATAATTTGGGGTTTCGGTATCAGTGGAGTCCAATAGGGCCTAAAAATACGCCCCCCATCGCTCTCCAATTCCCACGCATCTTCTGTCTTTTCCTGTGTCGTTAAAAGAAAAAAGTGTCTTTTCTTCTGTGCACCTATGTTCGCATTCGGCACCCACCCGGTAATGTTAGCGTCAATGCCCACAGGTTTGTGAAATGCGTCATACGCATATTCGATGTATGAAATACGCGTAAAATCTTCTTGTGTGGCATCGTAATCAACGGTAAGTCCTTTGGGCAGCTGCCTTTTGTAAGGGATAGCATTTAAGTTGGGCTGAATATAAACCTGCGTTGTCACCGTTACTATTCTTTCTGTTTTTTCCAACTCATTCTCAAAACAACCGAGATAGTTTTCAATTTCTACAAATCGTAACCCTGTTTCTTCGTAAGTCTCCCTTATGACAGCAGCTTCAATATCTTCACCTTCCTCAACAGTGCCTGCGGGAATTTGGACACCTGCAGTTGGATGCTTAAAGACAAGCAATTCTTTGACACCATTTCTCTCACGCACTATAAATGCCGTAACCTTTTGGATAACTTCATTCACTTTGATCGCTAACCTCCATCGGTTCAATTCCCAATCGTTTGCATTCCCTTTTAACATCATCAGGGATTCTGGGTGCAGCAAGGATACTGCGGACTTCCGCACACGGTAGTTTATACTCCATCGCTGCCAGATGCTGATACTTCACGGCTTGCCAGACTTCTTGATCGCTTCCAGATAAAATTGGTGGTTTTACCTCTACAGTTACTGGGTTTCCAGAACCATCCTCAAATAGGACATCTGCTTCGTCCCCCGACCTGAATCTATACTCAGTGGCAACTAATTTTAATTTTTCACCAAATAATGAGGGATTATTTGCCAGATATTCCTTTAAAGTCCGATGTGACTCGCCTTCACCGCCACCCCCGCGACTGCTGTGCCCACCACTGCCGCTGTAAGTACTACCACTGGACGGACCTGCCCAGTGTCCGCCTGAGTGTCCCGTCCTACTCACACCAGATCCTGTTTTACGAGAATCTCCAGAATCCATTTCGGGCTCAGTAGCATCGGTGTCCACTTTAGACCCATCGCGGGCAATTGGTAGTGTTACATCAGATTCATCCGTTCCCAAATTCATACCTTCTCTACTGGGTTTATCGGTGATTTGAACATCAGTATCTGGTGAATGCGCTCTGTGGGCCCCATCGGGATCATCTGTGGCTGCCTCATCAGATTCACTTTCGGTTTTAGGTGGTACCGCAGTGGGAAGATCAAGCGTGAGTTGTCCTGTTCTCTCATCAACTTTAATTGATTCAGGTGTCTCCTCTGAATCAATTGCTACATCTATCTTTATAGGTGAAACACAAAGATCGGTGTCAAGTCCTTTCTGTTTCCAACGTTCGAGAACTCTGTCGCATTTTTTGGTCAATAAATCTTCAACAAATCCACTCAACTCCTTGACATCAAAGTAATATTGTAAGGCATCACCGACAAGTTCTGGGTACTCGTTCTTATCCGCAGCCAATGCCAACCAGAGGGTCGCTTCCGGCTCTGTCCTATCCAAAAAACTGAAGCGAGGATTTGGATTCGGCAGCGAAATTCCTTTCAGTGTGTACGTCACCTTGAGTTCTTCAACCAACCGAACTGATATGCGGTCCAAAACATCGATAGGTTTAACTTCGTCAGCTGCTTTATCACATAAGCGCGGTGAGTTCAGAAAAGCGCGAATGTAGGGACGCAGCTGCCGCGCTTTTTCCGACCAATCTGTATCTTCTTCCTGATCTCCTGCCGGACAGAATTTGCCTTTTGCCTGAGAACACCCTTCTATCTCCAAATTCTTAGCGAGATCCACTAAATCATCAAACGCCCAAAACGGCACCTTGCCTTCAAAAATATCAGCGATATTGGAATGGTCGTTCCAAACCAATTCGTGCCGAGTAAAAAAACTGTATGCGTTCCCTTTTCCGCCAAGCCAACATTTGCCTTCGCGTGTTTGCTGCCATTCGTCAGTTTCTTGCCAATTTCCACCTCCTGGCAGAGATTGCCAGAGGCTACTGTAAAGAATCTTAATGCGCTCATGAACTGCTTCATCGGTTTGTCCTGCAGCTGCAACTTCTTGAATGCCACGCACATAGTCCAACGGCGCGGCGCGTTCCGAGACATCTAAACCAGTGAAAAATGGTTTTAGTGTTTCCGCGTAATGCCTCGCAAGATAGCCGCGATGATTACCGAAGACGGGAGTCTCATCCTCCCAAAACACTTCCTCCGCTTTCCACCAATGCGGTTCCGGTTCAGGCGTGAAGATAAGCGGTTTTTCCTTGAATTCCGGCTGTTGCCCTGCACTCCGATTCCTCAGAAAATGATAGAGCGACTCAACCTTATCAAGACTCACCGTCGTGCCACTCAAGGTTTGGAGATACTTAAGCACACTCTCCGGATTGGCATTCAGATGGATTCCTAACTTTTGAGCTAGCCATCGGGCAGGTTCGTTCTTCTCACTAATGTCAATATCGGTGGGCAGGTATGGCACAGTACCACCCAACAACTTGCGATTCTCATTCGTTGGCGCGAAGCACTCGGCAGGCAAATGCAGATTGCCTTGTTCATCAGGTAACCATGCGGTTTCTTTCAGTTGGTGGTAGAATGTAGCATCAAAGGATTTAGTTCGCTCTGTACGATGGAACCAACGGTACACGCCTTGAAAAAAGCGATCTCGCTCTGATTCTCTCCATTTTTCTGAATGGAGCGGTTTAATCATTTTAATCAACAGATCCCAAACGGATCGTGAAAGATTTGCTTCTTTGAGGTTGCCAATTTGAGCCAATATCTCTGACAGACCATCAAAGTCCAAATCTATAATTACCCCATCGTAATATCCCCTATCATAATAGTCTATAAATCGACCATTTTTAAAAGGTCTCGTACTATCCTTCCGTGAAATATCTCGTTTTTGACATTCCTCGGAGTTGCCGGGCACTTCTTTTTTCACAACCCGCGGCGTATCTATAGTTCCAATCTGTTTCAAAAACTGTAACCAATCTTTTACTTCGGAATTACCCGCCAGATACCCACTATCTACAAACCACACGTCCCTGTCGCATCCTGAAAAGTAGGTTTCCAAATTATTATCGCCTGTATAGGCTTGCGGTAGGTAAGCATCACAAGGCTTAACAAAAGCGCAGATGTTCGGTTGGACACCATTATAAGCGTGCAGAATTGGCATTTTGCTGATTTGTACCTTCAAATCCCTATACTTATACCCTGAAAGTTCATCCCAAACTCTAAAAATATATCGGACATGCAGGCGATTTTGCAATACGGAGGGTTTATCCGTTTGAGAATACTGTGGGAGAATCCATTCCTCAATCAATTCTTCAGGCTTCAATACCCGCACACCAATCTTTTTTAAGAAGGGTTCAATGTCATTTCTATCATCCCCTTTTAATAGGGCAGCCTGGAGAATGGGTAACTCTTTGAGGAAAGGTTGGATTTTTTGCTGATCTTCATCTGCATCGGGGGGAAAGAATACCAAGTGATCGCTTGCACATACATGCTGACCGTTTTCCAAACGAACCAAGGGCAGTTTCTTTATCCGATCCAATTGGGGTTTCTGTGTACCCAGATAGATGTATAAGGAACACAACCACTTCTCACATCTGCTCTTAAACCAACGAAGGTCTTGTTTTTCAAGCCAATTCAATACGTTGCGGATATTTATTTCTCTTACGCCTGCTTCCTTCATAACCTCAAAAGCACGACCAGACCCTCCTATACCTGGATGCAACCAACTGCTATTGGGAACCAGTTCGCTACTTTCAACCAATTTTCGAAGATTTTCAGCACGCGGATAGTAAACGTTCTCCGCTTTTGCATACCCGCCATCTTCGGTTGGAATGAGCGCGCCTTCCTGCATCGCCTTTTGCAACGCATCAATAATAGGGTCAAACGGTTCTTGTACATTATCCGCTTTCAGTGGTAAGACGTTAAAGAATGCAGGTTCAAGCAATCCGCCGTCCTTCAATTGTTCTAATATATTAGGGAGGTAGTCTGCAGTTTCCTTGATTAACCACGCGTTCCACGGATTATCATTCCAGATGTTGGCACGCGCAGGTGTTGTCTGATAGCGCGCCTGAATGAGAAATCGTAGATGTGTCTCCTTTTGGGTAGGAAAGTACGCAAACAACACACAATTGTCTGTTTCGGTAATTCTATCGTTGTCCAGTTTAAATGCGATTTCAACACGCTGCAGATTCTCTGAGGATCTTCGGATACGTTCTTGTTCTTCGTCATCTTCCGCCAGCTGCAAGAGTTCATCAATCACCCCTTGCGGCGGCTGAACCTCCTTAGAAAAAACGAGGAATGTCTCCCAGAGATGATTTTCGTTGTTCATTGATGTGCTCAATGCAACGACGGAGGCGTTCTCAATTTTATCATAAGGACTGCGGTGACAGGCGTAAACCCAGACTTGTGAGTTGTGTTCATCGCGCCAACAAATCTTTTCAACATGACGCAAGAAAAACAAGGCCCGCTTTTCTAAATTGCGAAGTCTACCTTTCAATTGTTCAATTTCTTTTGGGCGAATGGACTCTTTGAAAGGCAAACGAAAAACTGTTTTGCCTGTGTCTACCAGTTCGCTGACTTCTGGTGGGATATCAATGCCTTCTGGGTTTGTGTAATCTCGGATGCAGAAACGCTTATCCCCGGAATAGACCTCTGGGAGTTCTGTGTAATTGTAAACCGCTTTGAAACCGATGCCGAAAGTACCGATCTTTGTTAGGTCCTTATTGCTTGAACCGATTGAACAGATACTCCAGACATCCTGTTCACTGAATGGATCTCCATTGTTCCAAGCCAGGAGTGCATTCTCACGCAATTGGAGTTCCAAACACTGACTTTTATTATCATCAGCGTTCTGAATGAGTTCATAGATGAAATGTGTTTTTTCATCGTAAAGTTGCTTATAGATGCGACGAGATTTGGCATCCCATCCGTAGCGTTTTTCGTGCTCTTTAGCAATCTTCTTATAAAGTCGGTTTCCGAAAAGCACCATAATCCGTTTCCTCCGGTGTACTCAATGCCCTATTCCAACAAGTGCGCGCCCAGTTTTTTCTTCAGCGCGAAACAAAGCGAGAGTACTCCCCTCATCATCCTTGACCAACCAAACATGCCCAACATAAGTATGTTGATTGACAAAATCACCAGCAGCAACTTTGCCATAGTGCCGCTCCTTACCCGCACCATCTACCCAATAGTACGCAATCTCGGTTTTGGTCAGATTTACGAAGATGATAGCAGTTTCAGTCTGGCTATCCGCTGATTTTAGGTGTGGCAGCACGTTCGAATTGTGTGCTTCCAGGTCTATCCACCTGTCTCCACCATCGCTGTTCGGATCTTTCACGCGTTGGTGGAACTCGTTCAAGGCTATCAATTCGCGGGGCCATTCAAACTTCGGAGACGTTTCGGGATTGAACCCTTGGAGATGTGCAAGATGTCCGCGCGTAATCGCTTTCGTGTATCGCCAATCCCTATCGCCATAAACTTCAGTCAACAGTGCAGCGAGTGCAGGGTCATACTCCTTCAACTTGTCGCGGGTATCCACATGGTTATGTTGGTCATCGTTTGCCCGGTTTGTATCAAACCAAGACTGCGTGCCTTCCGCCCAATATTCTGCCTTGTTCGTGATAGCATACGTATTTTCCCACAGTCCTTTTTCAACGGCAGCATCATACAAGACTTTAAGACGGTCATCGAAACTCGGATCCACTGTATTTAAGCCCATCTGGTGAATCGCGTGCGCGAACTCATGCACCAGAATATTTTCGGTCGAATACGGATCGCCTTCGTAATTAAGCAGGTTCTCTTCACCACAACTTACGGCAGGTCTTGCTGGCGTGGATCCCAAGCCGCGTGCGCGTCGGTCCCAATAGTAATCGGGTTGCAGATCGCTGTGTTCAGGAATCTGCGTGGTCAGTTCGTTATGTGCCATCACAGCAAAACGCACGTTATTTTTTGCGAGAGCCTGTAGTATGTCCTGCCGATGTCCAACCATCTGCTGAATAAGCCATGCTGCTTCCTTCAGCGCATACGGATTCACCTTTGCCGATGCGACAATAGGCAACCCCATCACGTCAAGCCACTGTGCATAGAACGGATCCAATTTAAAAGTTTCACGCACGTTTGGAGGAGGAGGGATTGGGTCAGAAATATTGACGTTTTGCGCCGCTGCAGTCAGTTGAGTTGAAAGAAATAGGGCACAAACGATGAAAATAGCAGTTAGATAAAGCATAGATTAGCCTCACTCTCTTTTTTGTTGTTCTAACGCCAGTTTGAAAAATATGAGAGGTTTCCCAAGCAGACGCACATTCGCCAAAAAAGCAAGAGAGTCCCCGAAAAGCGGTGATTTTTAAAGGGCAACCCCCCTTGATCCCCCCTTATCAGGGGGGTAGTGGGACGCTCAGGCGATTTTTAGAAACCCAACCCCCCTTATCAGGGAGGGTAGAGGGACGCTCAGGCGATTTTTAGCCCCCTTGATCCCCCTTATCATGGGAGGAGGTGGACGCTCAGCGGAAAAGCGGCTGCTTTAGGTATTTATCAAACTCACGTTGTTCTAACTTTACAGATTATCCGCCATCAAAATATCTGCTGTACGTTTTCGATTTCGCGTGGCGGGCCTTATTTCTCAATACCCAAACACTACCCGTGAAATTACTTTCAATCAGTTGCTTAAAGATTTCATGATCTGTCGATGGTTTGATGTCAAATGTATCAACTTCGGATGAAAACGGATACATTTCGGCTTCACCCGCCAAGATAGCGAAGAATTTACCGCGCTTGTTCGGTAAAAAAATAGGGCCTCGCCATTCCAAGTCCTCAACCATCGGCGATGTGTCTGGGATAGACATTTTCGCATGGAGGAGAACTTCTGTCTTATCCTGCAATTTGATGAAAGCAGGGATCCCGTTTTGGAGCCGGATGTTGCCGTGAAAGTAAGGGGTCTTGAAAAACGCTCGCTCCGAAAAAGCCAACAATTTAGACGAATTAAACGCGCGCGGCAAATAGTATCCATCTAAACTTGTTCCATCCTCAGTGTTGCAAACCCCAACAGCAATAACAAACTCTTTAAACTTGAAGCCCCGCCATTTTGCATCTATTGCACTTAGTAGAAGTACCGCTTCATCCGCTTCGTGGTAGGGTAAAAGTCCTTCTTTCTCCAATACTGCTTGCCAGAACGACAGATCCGCTGTACCGTGCAGCGTGACTTCTCTGACATTATAAAGATTCGCAGCGTATTGGATAGAGGTATTCATAGATACACTGTTAGACATAGATATCTCGCATCTGCCAAGCGTTCAAGGATTTGAGTTCACACGTTTGCCCTTGTGAACGCAACGACACCCCAACGCTA
>RKRO01000081.1 GCA_007571355.1 Candidatus Poribacteria bacterium
CTCAGGCTCCTTCGACAGATCCGCAAGTTCCGGGACACTCGTCTGCATACGGAACGCCATCTCATATTGTGAGATGCGCGCATGCGTTTCAGGATCGCCGACTTCCGCATAGAGCTCCCTGTTGAGCTCAACGAGGGTGTCTAACATCCGTTTCCTCGTTTTTTCGGTGACCCCTTCCGGGTTCGAAAGGAAGAGGACAGGATCGCCTTGACTACGGAGTAGCACGCCTTGATGTTCCGATGGAAGGAAGCCAGAACCCCAAAGGCGATTATAGAGTGCCTGCGCACCCTTTGGACCGCTCCACGTCGCGTTCATTACAATAAAAGCCGGTAGATTTCTATTTTCGCTACCGAGACCATAACTCAGCCACGCGCCAAGGCTCGGTTTACCCGGACTCTCATCGCCAGTACAGAAGAAAGTAATCGCTGGATCGTGATTGATCGCTTCAGTGTGTACCGACTTGATAATTGCAAGGTCTTTCACCATCGAAGCGGTATGGGGCAGCAATTCGCTAATCCACGCGCCATCGCCACCATTGTCGTACTTCTTGAATTCAAATATAGATGGGGCAATCGGAAACTTATCCTGTCCGGAGGTCATCGTCGTAAGACGTTGCCCCATACGGACAGATTCTGGGAGATCCGTGTCAAACCATTCCGCCATATTCGGTTTATAGTCGTACAGATCCAGTTGTGAGGGTGCCCCCGACATGAAAAGATAGACAGCGCGTTTCGCTTTCGGAGCAAAGTGTGGCAGTTCCGGCAAACCTCCGAATCTCGGTTTTGCTTGGTTCTCAAGCGCATTCACAACAGCGTTCGGCAGCAGTGTGGCGAGTGCTGCCCCGCCGAGACCTGACGCGCATTTACCAAAAAATTGTCGACGCGTCTCAAATTTCAGATATTCCTTAATGGGGTCCATTGTTCGTCTCCTTTTGCAATACCTATTCCGTGGTTGCAGTATCACGATGCTTTACTTATTTGTGTGAGGTGGTTGAATGACCAATTCCACTGGTGCTAGTATATCAAGTTCCAAGTCTGGAAGTTGTTTTAGGAGTTTGCGGAGCGGTTCCATATCCTGAATTGGATTCTCACTAACTTTTAAACTCGTTAAATTTGTAAACTGTTCAATTTGGCTGATGTCGTTGATCCGGTTGCGGTCAACGTGCAAAACACTTAACTGTGTGGCTCCAGCGATGGGTGAAAGGTCTTGGATTTGATTTCTCCCAAGCCCCAACTCAGCCAACTCTGTTAGTTTAGCAAGCGATGAAATATCGTTAATTTGATTTTCCCAGATTAACAAAATCTTCAATTGGGTCAATTCTGTTAATGGCGTGATGTCCCGAATTTGATTCCGCCAAGCCCATAACGATTTCAATCCAGTTAATCTCGTGATGGGTTTTATGTCCGTGATTTGATTGCCTCCGAGGTTTAATTCTGCTAATTGTATCAATCCTGAGATCGGTGTGATGTCCTTGATCTGGTTTTTATGGAGTCGTAGTTTTGTCAACTGTGTTAGGTTTTCAACCGGTTTTATGTCGTTGATTTGATTGTCTTGAAGCCATAACCCTCTGAGTTGTGTCAATTCGGTTAATGGTTCTATATCGCTGATCTGATTGCCCCAAACCCATAAATTCGTCAGCTGCATCAAGTTCGCGAGCGGTGCGATGTCCCTGATCTCGTTTTCACCGAGGGATAGTTTTGTTAACTTTATTAATTTACTGAGCGGTGTGAGATCACTAATTTGATTCTCCTTGAGATATAATCCTGTCAACTGTGTCAATCCGGTAAGCGGTGTGAGATCACTAATTTGATTCCCGCGCAGTTCCAAAGTTTTTAATCCTGTCGCTTTCTCAAGTCCTGTTAAGTCGGTTATCCCTTTGTTGTCAGCATCCAGGTGTTCTAATTCTTCTAATTTCTCTGGTGGTATGGTGTCGCTGCGCCCTAAATTGAGTGCCCTTCGCACTGCGTTGGCTAAATTGAGGTCCAGTATTGTTGGATCCGGGACAAACGTATTTGGAAGTTCTGCTTGGATATCTGATTCCAAATTCGGAAGTCGATTCAGCAACCGTTCAAGGGGTCCCATATCCTGAATCGGATTTCCTTTGACATTTAAACGCGTTAAATTTGTCAGATTTTCAATAGGACTGATATCTTTGATTTGATTATCTTGGAGCCATAATTCTGTCAGTTGTGTCAGATTGGCAAGTGGTTTTATGTCACTGATTTGATTGTCAGACATTGATAATTTTATCAGCTGCGTCAATCCTTCAAGTGGTTTTATATCATTGACAAGGTGGCTGCTAAACCATAGTATCTTTAGCTGCGTCAGGTTGGCAAGCGGTGTGAGGTCCCTGATATTTCCAGACATTGATAATTCTGTCAGTTGTGTCAATCCTTCAAGTGGTTTTATATCATTGACAAGATGGCTGGCAAACCGTAGTGTCTTTAGCTGTGTCAGATTAGTGAGTGGTGTGATGTCATTGATTTGATTATCATACATTGATAACTCTGTCAGTTGTGTCAATCCCGCGAGTGGTTTTATATCGGTGATTTGATTGTTTGAAAGCCATAATTGTGTGAGCTTCGTTAACCCAGCAATTGGTTTTATATCATCAATTTGGTTTCCGTTGAGCAATAAGTTACGAAGCTGTACGAGTCCGGCAAGCGGTTTTATGTCGCTGATTTGATTATCGTGAATGGATAAAAATGTTAACTGTGTCAATCCCGCAAGCGGTGTGATATCGCTAACTTCATTATTGTCAAGCGATAATCTTGTCAGTTGGGGCAATTCAAGAAGCGGTGTGATGTTACTGATTTGGTTAGCACCGAGGTATAGTTCCATCAACGCCGACAATCCCGCAAGCGGTGTGAGGTCATTGATTTGATTCTGTCTAAGATTTAACGACTTCAACTGTGCTAACTCAGTGAACGGTGTGATGTCATTTATCTGATTGTTCCAGAGTCGCAACCATGTCAGTTGTGTCAATCCCGCGAGTGGTTTTATATCGCTAACTTCATTATCCATGAGGGTTAGCTCTGTGAGCTGCGTCAATTTTGCGATAGGTTTTATGTCGCTGATTTGATTTTTGTCAAGCCATAACGTTGTTAGTTTCGCCAGTCCTGCGATAGGTTTTATGTCGCTGATTTGATTTTTACTACACCATAACTCTTTGAGTTTCGCCAATTTTGCGAGGGGTGTGATGTCGTTGATTTGGTTGCGGAAGATTGATAATTTTATGAGTTTCGTTAATCCAACGAGGGGTGTGATGTCGCTGATTTGGTTTCCTCCGATGGATAGTTCTGTCAAGTTTGTCAATTCCGCGATTGGCTTAATATCACTAATTCCGTTGTCGCGAAGTTCTAAGGTCGTTAACCCCGTTGCTTTTTCCAGTCCGGTTAGGTCTTTTATGCTTTTTTCTATGGCATCTAAATTCTCTAATTTTTCCAACGCCATTTGTGGAATAGGGTCTGTTGGACCTAAACCGAGTGCCTCGCGCACGGCAGCAGCTAAGTTGGCATCGGGGATTGTCACTTCCGAGGCTGCTAAGCAATTGAGGGATACGATGAGTATGGTAACCAGTGTGTAATAATATTTCACAATCTACATCCTTTATCAAATGGGCGCGACTGACCGGGCGCGCCCACCAGCTTCGATTATCCCTTGTTCAGAACTTCGTCCAGATTCAGGATCAGATTTGCAAGCATCGTCCACGCAGCGACTTCTACTGCGTCTAAGGTTTCATCAGGGGTCGATTCCCCGACAGTAATTAACGCTTTGGCTGCCTCTGGGTTTGCCGCCAACTCCTGATGGTGCGCTTGGAACGTTTCCAATAACAGTGCTTCCTCTTTCGGTTTTGGAAGTCGGGAAGTCGCCGTCTCAAAGAGGTAGGCAATACGTGCTTCCCTTGTTTCGCCACCCTCTTTAACCGTGCGTTCCGCGAAAGCGCGCGCCGCTTCAAAAAACTGTGGATCGTTCATCAGCATTAACGCCTGCATCGGTGTGTTCGTCCGTTCACGGCGGATGGTGCAGGCTTCACGTGACGGCGCATCCAAAATGTTCATCTGTGGCGGCGGTGCAGTACGCTTCCAGAATGTATAGAGACTCCGACGGTATACCTTATCGGCACCGGTATCTTTAACAAACGTGTCGGTATTAGATCCGGTAAACCCGACAGCTTTCCAGAGACCATCCGGTTGCGGCGGTTTGACGCTCGGGCCCCCAACTTTGGTATACAACAAACCACTAATAGCAAGCGCATTGTCACGCACAGTTTCGGCATCAAGCCGGTACCTTGGCGCACGCGAGAGCAGGGCGTTATCCGCATCGCGCGCCAATTTTTCAGGCGTGACCTTCGCACTTTGACGATATGTCGCCGATGTGAGCATCAGTTTCAGCATCGCTTGCACATCCCAACCGGAGGCAATAAATTCGGTTGCCAGCCAATCGAGGAGTTCAGGATGCACCGGCGGGGTGCCTTGTGTACCGAAATCTTCCGCCGTTAGGACAATGCCCGCCCCGAAGATGTCTTGCCAGAAACGGTTGATCGCAACACGCGCAGTCAGTGGATGTTCCGGTGAAAGCAGCCACTTGGCAAAGCCGAGACGGTTTGGCGGCGCATCTTCTGAAATCGCGGAGAGCACCGCAGGCGTTTGAGGATAGACCTGTTCACCAGGGTGCTGGTATTCACCACGCGCCAAAACGTAGGCACCTCGCGGTTCAGATCGCTCCTGCATCACAAGCGTAGTGGTTAGTGAGTTGTCCAGTGTATTCCGCTGCTGTCGTGTCGCTGCTAAGTCAGCAACAACCGCTTTCAAATCCGCGAATGCACGGTGAGCATTTTCGTTTACGGATTTGTCAAGCGTGATGTTTGCCCGGTAGTAATCTCTGATTTGATCCTTCTGCGCGGTTTCGCGTTCACCGCGAGACGTACCAGCAATATCTACAATGTTAGCAGGCAGCATCGGCGGCGCACTTTCCATACGGAAGTAGAAACCAGAGGGGCCTGAGTAATTGACAATTTTCAGGAGTAACGTGTTGTTACCCGGTTTGAGTTCCACCTGTATCTGTTCTTGGTCAGCAGCGGCATCCCGCTGGACGTTTTTGGCAAGAAGCTCAGTGCCGTTCAGCCAGACCTTCAGTGCATCGTTGCTCCCAATATACAGCAAGGCTTTCTGTTGCGTAACGGAGGATATATTACGGAAAAGATAGGTGGCACTGTTTTCGCCGACGATGTCGTTATGCACCTGTTCGTCAACCCAGTGGCTCTGCTGTTCCCATTTGATGGTTTTACCGTTCACCTCATAAGTGGCACCAGTATTGACGTTTTTCGTTTCCGGTTCATAAACCTGATAGAAAGCGAGGTTACCATGTTCCGCAGTAAACGGACCGGCAGCATGCCAGTTTCCCAATCCTATCTTAGAACCGAGGGGGTAAATCGTTGCTGCATCAGTGAGCGCAAGTCGGAATCGACCTAATTGCTTCTGACGCAGGTCAAACTCGTGCTTCAGACGGATTTTCAATCGGTTTCCGCCTTCCATCCCAAAGGGCGCAGCGACAAGAAAGATCGCTTGCCGATTTTCGTTTCTTCTATCGAGTGCCCATCCGGTTTCCGGTTTGGCATCAATCGCGTTGGCAATAACACCGCCGAGATTGTTTTCACCCATGACCTGTTCATGGTCGGCCCACGCTTGCACGATTTGGATGGGTATCCACGGATCGGCTACCTCAGTATCTTCAGTTTTATTTTCTGCACTTGCCTCAGCATCAGATATACCTTCTGCTTGCGCATCAGCATCGGTATCGGCAGGTGCGTCTTCTACTTGTGCCTCAGCATCAAGGGGATCCGCTGCTTGTGCTTCGGTGTCGGCATCATCAGCATCAGGTGCACTTCCGGCTTCGGCATCAGGGGTTTCGCCCCCTGTCTGCGTCTCAGTGTCAGCATCGCCATCGCTACTTTCGGCTACCGGAGATTCGTCACTTTCTGCTGCAGGTGGTGCAATAAAAAGCGCGAAATCCGTCAGGACGACGTTACCATTGCTACTCCTGCCGATGCCACCCTTCGGCAAGGATTCATGCTTGATACCTTCTAATCGGACTGCGCTCCATTTACCGGGTGGCAGGTCTACAATGACCTCGTAGGTCTCTTGTTCCGGATTGGTGCCGCTGGCTAATATCGAGTTATCCGCTAAAACTTCGAGGGTTGCTCCGCCTTTTGAATAAAGCGATGTCGGTTTCAGCGTTGTCCAGCGCGGCATCCTATTTTCCCACGCGATTTGGGTCGCATCGAGTTCGGGGATAGGGGCCTTGGTTTGCGCATCCAACTCGGCGATCCGCTCGTCAAACGCGGCGAGTTCCGCTTCCTGCTCTGGTGTCGGTAGTTTTACAACAGGCGGCGAATCCTTACGGTTGCCATCCATTGCATTTTCGGTGATATTGTTGAAATAGGCGTAGAGCTGATAGAATTCCTTCTGTGTAATCGGATCGTACTTATGGTCGTGGCACTGCGCGCACCCCACGGTTAATCCCATCCAGACGGTCGAGGTGGTGTTCGCTCTGTCAATAGCATATCGGACATAGTACTCCGCATCAATCGAACCGCCCTCACTTGTTGTGACGTGGCATCGGTTAAAACCGGTGGCGACGCGCTGATCAAGTGTCGGTTCCGGCAAGAGGTCACCCGCCAACTGCTCAATGGTGAACTGATCGAACGGCATATTTTTGTTGAACGCATTGATAACCCAATCACGATAGGGCCACATTTCGCGGTAGTTATCCAAGTGGAGTCCGTGGGTATCGCCGTACCGTGCGACATCTAACCAAAAACGACCGAGATGTTCACCGTATTCCGGTTTCGCCATAAAAGTAGCAATCAAATTTTTGTAAGCATCTGGTGAATCATCTGCAAGGAATTGATGTATCTCTTCGCGCGTCGGCGGTAAACCGGTAAGATCGAAACTTAAGCGGCGGATGAGCGTCCGTTTATCCGCTTCGCTGGCAGGGGTTAGCCCCTCTTTTTCAAGCCGTGAGAGGATGAACGCATCAATCGGATTTCGGACCCAATCTTTGTTCTTGACAGCAGGTGGCATTGGACGGACAGGTGTGGTGAACGCCCAGTGTTCTTCCCACTTCGCCCCTTCACGAATCCATTGCGTAACGGCTTCAATCTGCTCCGGTGTCAGCGTCTTGTTGAAGTCGGCCGGCGGCATCCGGTAGGTGTCGTCATCGGATACGAGGCGGAGATGCAGTTCACTCTCTTCAGGTTTATTGGGGACGATGACGGGGTATCCACTGGGTTCAGAGAACGCACCCGCTTTCGTGTCAAGGCGGAGGTTAGCCTGTCGGGTTTTCGCATCCGGTCCATGGCAGACGAAACAATTGTCTGCAAGGATCGGGCGGATGTCAAGGTTGTAATTTAGGGTGGCTTGTGGTGTTTCGTGGTGGTCGGCAGGGACCGATGTCCCCTCAAACACGGTGAGGCAGAAACACACCAACGTAGCGAATAGTGGAATCGTATGCTTAGCGATCTTCACTGGAATTCTCTCCCTTTTCAGCGTTGTCGTCTGCAGTTTATCCATTAAAAAGCGAACTGCAATGTGCTATAAAAGAATTTGGAATTGTGACGATTAAGTCATCAAAAAGTTTAGCAACGTTGCTATATTTTACGATACAGTTGGGTACTTGTCAAATATTTTCGCAATAAGTCGTTTTGGGATGGGTTAAATTTATAGTAAAGCCCGTAATTATGGAAACACATCCTATCGAAGCGAAGGCC
>RKRO01000257.1 GCA_007571355.1 Candidatus Poribacteria bacterium
GCCCTGTCAATTTCCAAAATTGCCAAGGCTTGACACTTTTCACTTGCCTGTCTGATTTCTTATATTTTTTCGGAATTAGCCGTTTTGGACTTGCTGCGTAAGTGAGCAACCATTTCTCCTTGACTGTTTTTGCCAAAGGCGTTATGATTACTTCGTCAATACATATAAGCAAAAAGGAGAACCCTTATGCAAGATATACAAGAATTCCAAGAA
The DNA here is from genome assembly GCA_007571355.1 of Candidatus Poribacteria bacterium. Lineage (GTDB taxonomy): Bacteria > Poribacteria > WGA-4E > WGA-4E > WGA-3G > WGA-3G. Next base: position 214 of record RKRO01000257.1, read on the forward strand.
TTAATTACGCGACAACCCTACACGCGCCTTATCACGCCTAAACGGATTTTGTTTGTGATTCTTGGTGTGATCGTCTTAGCCTGCTTAGCAACAAGTTTTTATACGGTTGAAGCAGACGAAATCGCAGTCGTGCTGATGTTTGGAAAATCTGTCCGGCAAGCCGAACCGGGACTCCACTTCAAATTACCGCTCGGTATTGAGAGAGCCATTAACGTTCCTGTGAGGAAAGTCTTCAAAGAGGAATTCGGGTTTCGGACGCTTAGAGCAGGCGTTCGTACGCAGTATGACACCCGAGATTATTCGGAGGAATCCCTGCTGCTGACAGGCGATCTCAGTATCGCCGATGTCGAATGGGTGGTGCAGTATAAGATCAAAGACCCAAAAAGTTTCCTCTTTTCTGTCCGGAATCCGCAGCGCGCTTTGCGAGACCTCTCAGAATCCGTGGTGAGCCGAGTCGTTGGGGATCGAACTGTGACTGAAGTGTTAACTGTCGGTCGTATCGAAATTGCCGCAGAAGTTGAACAACACCTACAGCAACTTCTCGATCTGTATCAGACAGGTTTAGATGTAGCGACAGTGACCTTGCAAGATGTTAATCCACCGGAAACAGTGAAAGCAGCGTTTAACGCCGTTAACGAGGCGAAACAGGAGAAGGAGCGTTTGATCAACGAAGCGTGGCGCGATTACAACCAATCTGTCCCGAAAGCAAAAGGGATGGCAGCGCAACAGATTTCGGAAGCACAAGGTTACGCACTCAAACGCGTTAACGAGGCGCAAGGCGATGCTGATCGGTTCATGGCGATCCGTACAGAATATGAGAAAGCGAAAGAAGTTACCCGCCGCCGCCTCTATCTCGAAGCAATGCAAGAGATTTTGCCGCAAGTCAAAGAGATTTATGTGATTGATGGAAACACCAACTCACCCATCCCGCTTCTCCAACTCAACAAATAAAAACCGTGAGGTAAAAATTAGAAGTCGGTGAAGAGGTGTTCGTCTCACAGAAATTTTCTTTTATAAAGAGCATTGAAACCTGTAGACCGTAATGAAATTATGTCTTAAATGGCATAATTTTGTTTCGCAATCAAAATGCTTTACATTTGGAGGGTCTTTGCAGAAGAAGCACGTTATTCTGCAAACCCCGCCGAACCGAACCGCAAGGAAAATTAAAAACATGAAATTGAAAAAGATACTGATCCCCGTGATTATCGTTGTGATTTTAGCAGTTCCAGTTGCCGCTGGGATGTTCTATACTGTCGATGAAAGTGAGCAGGTGGTTATTACCGAATTCGGTCGTCCTGTCGGGCAACCTATTGTTACTGCCGGATTGAAAATCAAGATTCCCTTTATTCAGCAGGTGCATCGTTTTGAGAAACGGGTACTTGAGTGGGATGGGTCTCCGAACCAGATTCCGACGAAGGACAAGCGGTTCATCTGGCTTGATACGACGGCGCGGTGGCGTATTAAAGATGCTCTCAAATTCTATCAAGCACTCGGGACAGAACAGTTTGCACAATCCCGTTTGGATGACATTATCGATTCCGCAGCGCGGGATTTGGTAACGGCGCAACTTTTGATTGAAGTCGTCCGAGACTCCAATCGCGTCTTAAGCCTCGATCTGGCAGCACTCGAAGGAGAAGAGGGGCAATCTGGTGAACCTTTGGAAGAGATTCAGATCGGCAGGGAACGTATTACACACATGATACTTGAGAAGGTACAGGAAACAGTACCGCAATACGGCGTTGAACTCGTCGATGTTCAGATAAAACGCATTAACTATGTAGACGAAGTCCGCAAAAAAGTCTTTGACCAAATGATTTCGGAGCGTCAACGTATCTCTGAGAAGTACAAATCGGAGGATGAAGGCGAAGCTGCGGACATCATGGGTCAGAAACAGAAAGAGTTGCAGCGCATCCAGTCAGAGGCATATAAAGAGGCAGAACAGATTAAAGGTGATGCGGATGCCCAAGCAATCCAAATTTACGCCGAAGCGCACGGTCAAGACCCAGAGTTCTTCGCGTTTATTCAGACTTTAGAGACCTATCGAAAGACGGCCGCTGCGAGTACAAAATTAATTCTCACGACGGATAGCGACCTCTATAAGTATCTCAAAAATAGTGACGTGATTCGGCGTTGAGGATTGATCGTAGGTCGGCAGATTAAATGGGAGTACAAACTCCACCTGCCAAGATATCGGTCATGATGATCCAAATATTGGCAATTGAAAGATTTTCGCAGAAAAATCGCACTGAAAACTAATCTAATCTATCTCCCATTCGTTTAAACCGACGGGTACAGGATCAGGACGTTCCGTTGTGCTTTTGATAATGACGTGTTCGCCAGTTTCGGAGGATTTATCGAAGGCACACATCACCTCAAGCACGTGATATGCCAACGCGCCATTCGCCCGATGCGCGCGTCCCGATTGGATTGCGGACACCATGTCGATCACACCTATCATCCGGGCATTGTTCGGGAAAAGGATTTCCTCCGCTTCCCAATTGCCACCTGCCGGACACACGTTTACGGGACCGCCAAATCCGTTTGGATCGGGAACTGTCATTGAGCCGGTCTCGCCATAGATTTCGATGCAGGGGAGGCTGTGCCGCCACATATCAAAACTCATAATCATCGTGATAATCGCACCATTCTGGAATTCAATAGTGCCAGCAAGATGTGTTGTGATTTTAACAGGAATTTTCAAACCGCGCACGGCCTCGCTCGTCGCAAGGCGTTCCTCAAACGCTTTTGTGGTAATCGCAGCGACGCGTTTGACGGGACCGAGGATATTGACGAGTGCGGTCACGTAGTAGGGCCCCATGTCCAGCATCGGGCCGCCGCCAATGTCGTAATAGAAGGCGGGGTTCGGGTGCCAACTTTCGTGTCCGTGCCCGCACATGAATGCAGTGCCAGCAATCGGTCTACCAATTTTTCCTGCATCCAGTGCTTGCCGAGAGGTTTGGATGCCTGCACCGAGGAAGGTGTCGGGGGCCGATCCGACGCGCAATCCCTTTTCCGCTGCGGTGTCGATAAGTTGTTTCCCGCTTTCGGTGTCAACACCGAGCGGTTTTTCGCTATAGACGTGTTTACCGGCTTCCAAGACCTGTAAGCCAACTTCGACGTGTGCCCTCGGTATCGTGAGATTCACGACGAGTTCAATTTCGGGGTCTGTGAGCAGTTCGTCAACGGGCCGCGCCTGACAGTTATATCTTTCGGCTTGTGCCTGCGCTGCTTCCATTCGGATGTCAGCACACGCTTTGATTTCTAAGAGGTCGGTTCTCCGCGCGCCTTGAAAATAGGCACCACTGATCGTTCCACAACCTATAATTCCGATCTTCATTTTTTTGACTATGAGCTCCTGGACTACAGAAACGCCCTATCAAAAATACCTTGCCAGCAATGGAGGGCGCGTAAGTTCTAATTTTTTACAATGCATGTAATATGTTTTTTCAGTGAGAAGGTAAATTGTCTACACTGATTAACATATTAACACAAGTTCTACATTTTCGCAAGTCGCGGAAGAAGGGGTGGGGGCTTCGGTTAAAGCGCGGCGGAAGGATCAGCGGAAATCCTTCATGAAGGAAAACTTAAGGTGCGTTTGATTATTAGAAAAAAACAATTGACAGGCTATAGGTTTGTTGATACGATAATTGACAATTGAGAGAGACAAAATGGGTTGTCGGTGCAACGGAGTATCGGCTAGCCGAGACTAACATCTTAACAGCACCTTGGAATGGAGAGGATAGCATGGGAAACCGAATTGAAATCGGTAACCTCAGAATAGATGAAGATTTGTACGCGTTGGTCAGAGATGAAATTGCCCCCGGTACGGGTGTAGAAGCGAACGCTTTCTGGAAAGCGTTCGGCGACATCGTTGCGGCATTTGCCGCAGAAAACAAGGCACTCTTGGAGAAACGGGATACACTCCAGCAACAGATCGACGCGTGGCACCTCGCGCGCAAAGATGAACCGCTGGACGGTGACGCGTATTCAGCGTTCCTTACGGAAATCGGTTATCTACTCCCTGAAGGACGAGATTTTACCGTGATTACCGAGGATGTCGACGTAGAGATCTCACTGATCTCAGGGCCACAACTGGTTGTCCCGACGGATAACGCCCGCTATGCCCTTAATGCAGCGAACGCGCGCTGGGGAAGCCTCTACGACGCACTCTACGGCACTGATGTGATTGATGAATCGGATGGGGCTGTGCAGACGGCTACCTATAATCCGATCCGAGGGGCGAAAGTCATCGCATACACCGAACAATTTTTAGATGAAATGACAAGGCTTGAAACTGGAAGTTTCTCTGATATTACGCAATTTTCCCTCAAAACCGTTCAGAACGAGCAACAATTACGCGCGACACTCAGGGATGGCAGTGAGGTTGGTTTAGCAGATCCAAGCAAATTCGCTGGTTTTACCGCAGACAATGGCGCACTCAGGACAATTTTACTGCAAAACCATGGACTGCACATTGAAATACAGATAGATCGGGAACATCCTGTCGGAAAAATGCACCCCGCTGGTGTATCTGATGTGATCCTTGAGTCCGCAATCACAACAATCCAGGATTGTGAGGACTCTGTTGCTGCAGTGGATGCAGCCGATAAGGTGCGCGTCTATCGTAACTGGAACGGCATCATGAAAGGGACGTTGGAGACAACGTTTGAAAAGAACGGTGAAATGCTGACCCGCCGCCTTGCACCGGATAAGACGTTTACTGCACCTGATGGAAGCCTATTAACCTTACCCGGTAGGAGCCTCCTCCTCATTCGGAATGTTGGACTTCACATGTACACGGATGCCGTCACTACAACAGACAACGAAGAGATTCCGGAGGGAATCCTTGATGCGATGGTGACCAGCTTCGCCGCGATGCATGACCTACGAGGCAACAGTTCGTGCACCAATAGCAAAACGGGGAGTATCTATATCGTCAAACCGAAATTCCACGGGCCCGAAGAGGTAGATATGACAATTCGGATGTTCGAGTGGATAGAGTCCGCACTTGGACTCCCGACGAATACCATTAAGATCGGGATTATGGATGAGGAACGGCGGACGACCGTCAATCTCAAAGAGGCGATTCGGGTGGCGAGCGAACGACTCGTCTTTATTAACACCGGGTTTTTGGATAGAACCGGTGATGAAATCCATACGAGTATGGAAGCGGGACCGATGATTCCCAAAATGGACATTCGCAACGAACCCTGGATGCTCGCTTATGAAGATTGGAACGTCGATATCGGAATTGAAACCGCGTTGCTCGGCACCGCACAGATCGGGAAGGGGATGTGGACGAAACCTGACCACATGGCAGAGATGGTTGAAACGAAGGTGAATCATCCATTGGCGGGGGCGACAACAGCGTGGGTACCATCCCCGACAGCCGCAACACTCCACGCAATGCACTACCACCGGGTTGACGTTGGCAATTGGATAAAAGAATTGTCGGCAAGGCAACGCGCCAGTTTGGCGGATTTGTTGACACCGCCACTATTGAAGGATCGCGAGTTAAAACCTGACGAGATTCAGCGCGAGTTGGATAACAATGCACAGGGGATCTTAGGCTACGTCGTGCGATGGGTGGACCAGGGGATTGGCTGCTCGAAAATACCGGATATTAACAACGTCGGTTTGATGGAGGACCGGGCGACACTACGGATTTCGAGTCAGCATATCGCCAATTGGCTCCACCACGGGATTATCACGGAGGCACAAGTAACCGAAACCTTCCAACGGATGGCAAAGATCGTTGACGAACAGAACGCCGGTGATCCGAATTATCGGGATATGTCGACGAACTATGAGCAGAGCATCGCATTCCAAGCGGCTTTAGACCTTGTGTTTAAGGGCTGTGAAGTGCCGAACGGGTATACGGAGTTCGTGCTACATCCACGCCGGCGAGAGGTGAAGGCGGGGGGTAAATAAAACAGCGGGACAGTTATAGGAAGGAAGATTGGAAGGAGGCGGAACTTCCGCCAATCTTCCAACTTCCAACCTTATCTATCAAGTTTGTAAAATTTGATGGCGTTATCTCGGAAAAGGTTCTGCTGTTCTTCAGGTGAGTACCCCGACACTGCGTCTCTTAATGTCTGTACCCACCGCGGATAATCGCTCGCTTGTGTGGACACGGGCCAGTCACTCCCATATATAACGCGATCGAAACCAAAACAGGCGACGACGTGTTCAATGTAGGGTTGTAGGTCGGCGGGTGTCCAGGCTTCGAGATCAGCCTCTGTTACCAACCCCGATATTTTGCAGTGAACGTTAGGAAACGCCGCAAGGGTCTCAATCTCCTGTTTCCACGGATCAAAAAGTTGGTTCTTGATGTCGGGTTTGCCGATATGATCTAAGATGAATTGGACATGCGGACACTGCTCCACAAGCCGAACCGCATTGGCGAGTTGTGGATGGAAGATACAGATATCGAAACTTAACCCGTAGCGGGAAAGCGTCTTGACACCGTTCACGAAATCGGGTTGGACGCAGAAATCTACATTTTCGGATTGAATGAGTCGGCGGATACCTTTGACGAGCGGGTTATCCGCCAATTTTTCGACGAAAGGTGCAACCTGTTCCCCCTCTTCAAGGGGTGCCCAGGCAACGATCCCCTGAATCCGAGAGTCCACGTCCGCAAGTGAGGTCACCCACGCTGTCTCTTTTAAACCGTCATCAGGGTGTGTGTCGCATTGGACAAAAACGATGGATTCGATCTCTAATTCGCCGTACGCCGCGATATAATCTTTTAGGAGATAAGGTCTATTGAGAGCAGGCACTTCGGAAAGCCACGGGTATCTTAACTGTTTTGGATGCCATAGGTGAACGTGCGTGTCAACGATCGGAAATTTCGCCATTGGAATGTCTCCACTTTGTCTGAAATTTGTGAGACCATTTTAAGAGTTCTCTCCGAAATTGTCAAGTATTAAAAAATTGACATCCACAACGAGAACGTGTATAATACTGTAGCATTGCGATGCAGATACTTTTTTGTTTTCGCATCTGAAGTCGCAGCATCCGATTGCAACTGTGCTTTTTCTTTTTAGTGGACAGAAATTTTGACACTTATGGTGTAGTTCGAGAATGGTGACAAACGGGTCAATGTTTATCTCAAATAAAAAAGCGAGTTGGCAGAAAAGTTGTGATTCGGTAAACTCGCGAGTAATTCAAATAAAGGAGCAAATATGTCAGAAAAATCTCGAATTGTTATGGTGGCAGGCAGCGCGAGCCACGGCGGCGGTTCGCATGAACATCCCGCCGGATGCGCGTTCTTCGCGGATCTATTGAACAAGCATGTTGACGGTGTAGAAGCCGTCGTCTCTCAAGGATGGCCCGAAGACCCCAAAACACTCACAGGGACAGACGCAATCATTGTTTATTCTGATGGCGGCGCAAGACACCTCAGTATTCCACACCTCGAACAGATTTCAGAACTCATGACGCAAGGGGTCGGACTCGCAATGCTACATTACGCCGTCGAAGTCCCGAAAGGCGAACCGGGCGACCGTTTCTTAGACTGGATCGGCGGCTACTTTGAGACGCATCTCTCGGTCAA
>RKRO01000309.1 GCA_007571355.1 Candidatus Poribacteria bacterium
GTCGAGATCCGCTCTTCAATTTCTTTTTTTACTTCCGATTTGATGGTATCAAGTGCCGACTCGGCAATTTCCCGCATGCGGGTCACGAGCGTCTTTTCCCTACTATTTTCACTATCCGTGCTCTCGTGTTCTGGAGATGTTTCGGTTTTAATAGGTATCTCTTTAACTTCAGCCATGATAGAATCCTCTCATATTTTTGGAAATGTGTTCTTCAATCGGTCGTTTGTGCTCGTAAATTGTTTTAACTGTGCACAGCGTTGGCAAAATCCTGCATCAGTTCAAAGGATCCATTTTCTTCAAGGACGTTCCCGGTAACGATGAAGTCTGCACCTGCTGCCACTTTTTCTGCTGCGATTTTGGGTGTACGGATCCCTCCACCGACGATTAAAGGTATGCTAATTTGATTTTTGACTGTGGCGATCATCTCGTCTGGGACGGGGTGCGCTGCGCCGCTGCCTGCTTCTAAGTAGACCATCTGCATACCGAGATATTCGGCGGCTAATGCGTGCGGTCCTGCGATATCCGGTTTATTACGGGGGATAGGTATCGTTCCACTCATGAATTCCACGGAGGTCCTGCTATCGCCCTCAATGAGCATATAGCCTGTCGGGATAGGTTTGAGCGCGTGACGTTGTATCCACGGTGCTGCTTTCACCTGTTCGCCGATGAGGTAGTTCGGGTTGCGTCCACTGATGAGACTGATATAGAGGATAGCGTCTGCATAAGGCGTAAGGTGCATCGAATCGCCTGGGAATAGGACTATCGGGAGTTCCGTTTCCTGCTTGAGTCCTTTCGCAATTGGATCCAAATCATTCGTTAAAAAACTGCCTCCAAGTAGAATCGCGTCCGCACCTGACCGTTCAACTTCGAGAGCGAGTTTGGCGCACTTTTCAACCTCACACTGTTCTGGATCAATTAGAACGAAATAGCCCGCCTTATGCATTTTAAGTGTCTCGTAGAAATGGTTAAGCACCCAATTTGATCTCAAATCCGATTTTCCCCTCTTGTACCTATCTTAAATCTCGGACTGTAAACCGCACTTCTTCCCATAAAATTGTATCATATTTAAGGCAGTTTGTCAAATTCTGTCTATTGTACGAACGCATAGAGCAGGACACCAGCAGCGACCGCTACATTGAGTGACGATTGTCCTGATGCCATCGGAATACGTACCAATGCTGTACAGCGTTCGCGTGTCTCAGCAGAGAGTCCTGTATTCTCATTACCTACAACAATAGCAATAGGACGTAAAAACTCCGTTGTGTCTAATTCATTTCTTGCGCCGGCTGTGGTCCCCAATACACCCCAACCTGAAGAACGGAGTGCTGCAACCGCTTCAGTGATACTGGGTGTCTGAAATAGAGGCAGACGTCCCACGGCTCCACGAGACGCTCGAACGCAATTCTTATGAAACGGGTGTGCCCCGGTATCACTTAATAAAACTGCAGAGACCCCTGCCGCGTCCGCTGTCCGTAAAGTCATCCCAAGGTTATCGGGGTTTCCGATATCTTCGGCAATGAGTAATAGACACCTCCGACCAAAGTGGAAGTTGAGATTTCCGGACGTTGAAACGAAGTTTGGATAACTCAGGTGAACGGAAACCATTATTGACGGGACAGGTCGCGTTGTTGTGACGGATCCCATGACACCTGTGCTCACTTGGTAAACGGATAGATTCTCCGCAGCTGCGCTTTTGAGGAGCGCTTTTCCTTTAGCAATTTTGACAAATTCAGGCGTATAAAGCAGCGATTTAATCGGAAACCCATCTGCTATCGCCCTCTCAACGATCAAGGGACCTTCAATAATAAATTGTGAGTGTTCGATTTTCCCTTTCAGTGAAGTTAATTTGCGGATGTGCGAAATAATAGCGTCTTTTCGTTTCAAGACAGTGCGGTGCTCAGTTTTAACGGTGCTACCGCGTTTGACACCTCGATAAAAAGAACCAGCATCTGTCTGAACGCTACCACCGTCTATAACATCAGGTAATCTATTTTCTATCCATTTCTCAGTGAGGTGAAACAATCCTACGCGTCGTCTCGGAAACGCCAACAGCAGCTCCCGTAAACTACGTTCGTTTGTTGCCGTGATATGAACTTGATAGTCATTTTCAAGCGTATTTTCCGGTCTTAACAACATGACACCGTCAAGTTGTTGCCAACCAGCGACACGGACTTCGTATGCGGGCTGCCAATTACCTGTTTTACGAAAAGCGTAATACGCCTGCTTAAAACCGGAAACAATATCTGTGTCCGAGTTTTCTATTTCCAAAAAAGCGATAATTTCATCGTAGTTTATCATAAAGATGTTCCGAGGTAGATGGCACTGAGTCCTACGAATATATCCCACTTCATCCAGCGTTGGACGAATGTACAATCCTTCTTAGACGCATCTCGCCATAAACGCACCGCCAGACCGACAAGTACCAGATCAACACCCGGCACAACAACTGCCAGATAGTGCCACGAATACCAACCGAACAGATACGGGGTAGGACTAAAAAGAATAACCGATGCCATAAAACCGATGGCTATCTTCACAGCGAGTTTCGGATTGAGAATAGCAAGCGTTTCCACGCCGTTTTTCAGATCACCATCCATATCTTCAAGGTCTTTGACGATTTCCCGCGCTGTCGTAAACAGGAAGGCAAAGACCGCTGGAATCAACGTACCTCGCACCGAGTCTATTGCGACACCACCCGCGACAAAGGTTAAACCGGTTAATCCACTGACGACTAAGTTCCCGACAAAAGGCACTCGCTTTAACCAGAAGGCGTAACTTGCAAGTGCTATAAACACGAGAATTGCGATACCTGTTGCGTTCCTATTGATTAATGCCCCTAACCAGACACCAATAACGACAAGAAGGATTGCGAATATCAGTGCATCTCTGCGTCGGATGCGCCCCGATGGAAGGGGGCGCCGGGGTCGATTAATCCGATCGATTTCATAATCACAATAGTCGTTTATAGCATTTCCTGCAGAAAGCAAGACGAACGCGGAGACTGAGACCAGCAATAACCGAATGTTCACAAGGTCTTCCATCCTATCTTGGCTGGCGAACATCCCGCCGAGCCATGCGGATATAAAAGCGATGATGCCGTTAAGCGGACGCGCCAGTTCAAAATATGAGAACAGCGTTTTCATTGTTTCGCAGTCTCAACCTCCAGATTTATAAACGCGTTACAGATAACGAATGCCGAAACGAGACACATAATACCAACGCGTCGCCAATATGATAATCCCAAACCAGAGCAAGTAGAGCGGGTATAGCACACCTGCACATAAGCTTAGCATCAGGATCCCGATGCGTGTTGCCCAAATAATAACATTTTGCTTTGGGTAGAGGTTCATATAGATAAAGATCGGTAGGCAGACGAGACCGGTTGCACCGGCAATCCAATCTCTGAAAAGGACAGCGAAAACGATGGCAGCTACCAATAGGATTAAACTTAACAGACATGCTCGTTTCTTTCCAAGCCATACGCCTGTTGTGTGATCGCCACCGATTCTATCCGCTTTTACATCTGGAAGTGTTGTATTCACAAAAGCAGCAGCAACAGAGAATAGATAGGGTAGACTTCGGCCTATGGCTTCAACGCTGATCGGTGTAATTGTTGTCCAACCCACGAGAAAGGCGATGCTCCCATAACCGAGAGCGTTTGCGCATAAATCGAGAATGGGTAACCCTTTCAGACGGACAGGGCGGACAGAATAGGCGAATCCAAGTGCGATTGACAATAAAATGAGAATAAGGTACGCTGGTTTTTTCCGAAAGACGAGCAGGCTCAACAAAATTGAGAGGACAGCCATGACTCCGACCTGCCATTTAAGTCTCTGAAGTTTAACATATCCTTGTACGACGAGATATAATTTGTTGTTGTGTGCATCTGTCTCGCGGTCTGCTATTTGATTGACGATATAAACGGCTCCCATCAACAATGAGTAAAGACAAAGCGTTATCCATAATTGAAATGGCTGGTGTGTTTCCGGGACATCTGCTGAAATACATCCGTGGTAATATCCTAAAAGCAGGAGCGTCCACACTGGCAAAAGGAGTGTTGTCCGCAAAACTGCCACATAATCGGGGAAGTGAGATGCCTTGTGGTGTTTGGTGTCGTTATGATGCATCCTCCAACTCTTGAAGTTTTGCTTCGAGTTCCGCCACCCGTTTCTGGAGTTTCGTGAATCCAGGGAGCAGGTCAGGTAATTTTCGTGTTGCGGCATGAATCCGGAGTTCTTGTTTATGGGGACGTGCGGGGAAGCCAGATAGATGGCTTCCTGCAGGCATATCTTTGGTCACAGCAGATTTCGCGTAAACGACGCTGTCCTCGCCGAGCGTTAGATGTCCCGCTGCGCCGCCATGCCCAGCAATATTTACCCGGTCGCCGAGCGTCGTACTCCCAGCAATTCCGACCTGTGCAGCGAGGCAACAATCCTCTCCGATCACAACGTTGTGTGCAATTTGGACGAGGTTATCCAATTTAGTGCCGCGCTTGATGCGTGTCTCAGCGAGTGTTGCTCTATCAATAGTTGTATTCGCACCGATCTCAACATCGTCTTCAATAACGACAATACCGATCTGCGGAATTTTATGGTGTTGCTTGCTAACGGGTACGAATCCAAAACCGTCGCTGCCGATAACTGCCCCGCAATGGATAATCACCCGATCACCGATAGTGACCTCTTCCCGAATACTGACATGTGGATAGATGAGTCCATCGGCCCCGATTTGAGTGCCTTCTCCGATGTAGACGTAGGGGTGTATGACGGTGTTGTCACCGATTTCAACATTGTCAGCGATATAGGTGAACGCTTGGATTGAGACGCGTTCACCGAGTTTGACGTTTTCCCCGAGAATAGCGGTTTCATCAATTCCCGGAAACGCGCGACGGTTTTTGTCGGATGAGAATATCTTTAAGACTTGAACGAAAGCCCAATAAGGATCTTTAACACGGATCGTCGGTTTTCCGTTACCAGAAACCCCGTGTCCGATGATAACTGCTCCTGCTTGCGTTGTGGTTAAAGCAGCGATGTACTTCGGGTTAGCAACAAAAGTAATCTGAGTCGGGAGTGCTTCTTTAATTCCAGAAACTCCTGTAATTTCAATATCACCATCGCCGGAGAGCTCCCCATTAAGGTGTTCACAAATTTCCTTGAGTTTCATAAGGGTCTAACCAAAACCTTTCTCCGTGAATTTAGCAAAGCAGATTACGGAGTTTAGGAGGCGTAACGTTATTCAGGGTTCTCATCATTTTCGTTGTTTTCGTTCATCAATTCAATAAACTTCTTTGTTAAATCGTATTCCGCTTTGACGTAGAGCGTGATGAGTCGTTTTTCGAGGATGATATCATAGTTTTCGGCTTTGCCGACATTAATGATTAATTCTTCAAGAGACTTGTAAATCGGTTCGAGTAATTCTCTCTCTTTCTCTAGGAGTGCTTGCTGCCCGATTTCGCGGTCATGCTGGTATTCCTGCTGAAGTTGGAGGATTTGGTTGTCCAAATCTGTGGTCTGTGCGTCTTCGACGAAAATCTGAGCTTTCGTTTTCTGATCTTGTATCGTACGGATTGCGTCTGCTTTTTCTTGCAAGTGTTTCTGCAGTCGTTCACCTTCTGCTCTGAGCGTTTCAGTCGCTTTTGTCGCTTCTTCTGATCCTTTTAAGACTTCTTCAGTATTGACGACCGCGATTTTGAAGGCTTCCTGCCCGATACTTCCAGTACTGAAACTGAAAGCGGCTATAACAATAAATAATAGGGTTAGACGTGCTTTGCAAGCACCTAATCGAAGTGATTTCATAATTGAATCCTCTCTTCTGAGAAAGAAATTAGTGGGCCCATTTGAGTTTATGGGGTTATCCATGATTGCCTCACTCTCCTTAGTGAGATATTTTAAGGGTTGAACATTCAGATATGTTTTGAATATCTCCGTTGATTTATTTCTAATACTTTTTAGAATCCCGGTCCAATCGTGAAGTGGAATTTACCCGCGGGTTCACCGCTGATGCGATCCAAACCGTATCCCCAGCCTAAACGTGCCAGCATACCGAACATATTGAGCCGTGCCTCGACACCGAGTCCGCTTTTGAAGTTAATTTGGGTAAACGGGTTCCTAACGCTTTCATCCCATACTTGTCCTACATCGTAGAACAGGGCAGCTGTGAGCTGTGGGGAAACGGGGATGCGGTACTCAATGTTGGCGAAGACCATTTTATCACCCCCGAACGGATTAATAATACCCGTCTCGTCTGGATCTGGGTAGATTTCGTAGTTTTCGTAACCGCGGATAGTATCTACACCGCCGAGGAAAAACCTTTCATAAAAAAGGAATTCGCGATCAGCACTTTTACTCCGCATATAACCGGCACGCGCGTGAAAAGCAATAACATGGTTCCACCAACCACTATAGAACCAACTGGTGTCTAAGGTGTACCTTTGGAACTCATTATCAGCCCCCAGGATTCCACCGGAGTACTCGTAAGAGAGCGAATGCGATGAACCGCCGGTTGGGTCATACAAAGAAGTCCGATAGTCGCGAGTATCCCGTCCAACAGCAAAGAGAATACTTCGAGTGGTACGGTTAATAAAGGTCTGATCAGGGTTGTGTGCTTCGACGTGCTCGTTTCGGAACCTAACGGACAGATCAATATCGTAAGCGATTGGGCGGCCGAGCGTTACAGACGCACCCCGTCGTCCCCAAACGTACCTATCGCGTAGATAGTCAATATTTGTTCGGTTAATGAGTGTCCCGACTGTTCCGTAGTAACGGCGGAAGCGTCGGTTATCATAGATTCGAGCACTAAGGCGCGTCGGGGTTCCAAGGACCCAAGGGGTCCCAAAACTGAGTTCGGCTGTGTGATGATCACGGGTGCCGATTTCGCCTTTGAGATGGACTCTGTAGGCACGTCCGAGTAGATTATTCTGTCCAACTTCTGCTGTGCCGAAAATGCCGCCTTCACTCCCGTAACCGCCACCAAGGCTCAGCATTCCCGTTCGAGGAGTCTCGGCAATATTAACCATCAAATCCTTTCGATCCTCTTCAACGGTATCGCCCGGTACAAAATCTATGTCTACGGCACGGATGAAAGATCCCATCTGGAACAGACGTTGTCGCACTTTGCGTATGGACTTGACCTCTAACAATTCATCTGTCTTGATGTCGAAGAAATCCAATTCGCGTCTGACAACATGCTCCATCGTTTTCTCAAGTCCTCTGATAATCACCTTACCGATGATGATGACATCGCCTTCGTTAATTTTCAGTGTGATGTTAACCAGGCCGTTTGTCTCATCAAAAGTTGGGATTGGTATGACTTCAGAGAGGAGGTAGCCTTTATCGCGATAAGCCTGCTCTAATTTCAATCTGGTTTCGTCGAATTTTCCACGGTTGAAAACTTCGCCTTCTGCGGGGTCAAGCATCCCGCGTATCTTTTTTTCCGAAAAGAGTGCTTTGGCACCGGTTTCGACTTCAAGCGTATAAGTCCCGATAACAAATTCGGGGCCTTCATCAACGGTGATGTTGAGCATCAACCCGGTTTTGTCTTCTGTGAAACGTTTCTCGTACCCGACGACTTTTACCTGCGCGAATCCACGGTCTTGATAGTAATTAGGGAGGTTCAACGCGAGGTCTTCTTCCTCAAATAGCATCTGATCGAAAGGCTTACCGGTACGGGTTTTAAGTTTCTTCCGTAGCGTGTTGCTAGGGATCAGATCATTATCGATAAAATTGATCTCCTTAATTC
>RKRO01000318.1 GCA_007571355.1 Candidatus Poribacteria bacterium
AGGTAAACTGAGTATTATGAGACAGAATAACTGATCTACTACCCCTAATACGCCTGTGCTTGGAAACAATAGAAGTTGTGTTAACAGTAAGCTTAAAAGTGGGCGTAGACACTTGTGCCTCGGTGCAATAACCCTCAACTGCAAACACAACATAGAATCAACCGCGAGGGACCTCTATTATTGGGATAATTCGCGTTTTTTTATAATTTCATAGAGGATTTTTTACATAGGCGGATATGACAAAAACCGAGCAAAACGCTATTATTGAGATGTTGACACCGATACTCGATAGTGATGATATCGAACTCGTGGATGTAGAAACCCATAGACAGACCTTGCGACTCCTCATCTACAAACCAGATGGACTCTCAGTGAAAGATTGCCAAGCCGTGAATCATATCGTACAACCAATTTTAGAAGTCCATGATTTTTTAACAGGTTATACACAATTAGAAATCGCCTCACCTGGTGTAGATCGACCTTTACGCACCGCCAGGGATTTTCAGCGAAATTGTGGACGCACTGTTCGCATTGAAGTCGCCTCGAAATCAGAAAACGCACAAGAACATTATGTGCAAGGTATCGTTGTAGAAGTCCACCCCGAAAAGGTCTTCTTAGAGCAAACGGATGGAACACGCATCCCTATTGAGATTTCACAGATTCACACGGCACATATACGGCTGCAATGGTAACAGGTAGAGGCACAGCACTTGTGTAAGCCTTGTAAAGGAAATTGTAAAAGAATTTGGAAAGGAGCATGCGGTCTGAACCGGTATAGGATGTTGTTTGCAAGCCTATGTGAAACAGGAAACCGCGAACGTTACTTATGTTAAAAGACCTCCAGAACGCTGTCCGTCAAATTACCGCACAGAAAGATTTACCTGCAGAGGTGGTGGTTGAGGCGATAGAGGAAGCACTCCGAGCCGCAGCACGCCGGGTTTACGGTGCCGATGCCGATGTTTCTGTCGAGATTAATTTGGAAAACAACGATGTACGCTGCTACGCCCCGAAAAAGGTCGTCAATATCATGCGTGATTTCTCCACAGAAATCCCGATCGAGCAAGCCGTTGAACTCCAAGCGGACGTTGAAATCGGACAGACGCTGAACGTCGAAATCAATCCCAGTGAAGAATTTGGACGGATTCATGCACAGTTAGTAAATCAACTTTTTTCCCAAAAGCTCAAACAGGCCGAACGCGAAAAAATCTATGAGGAATTCTCCGGACGCGAAGGTGAAGTTGTCACCGGTCATGTCCAGCGGTTTGAACGGGGCGGTATTATCTTGGACCTTGAGCAGACAGAGGCATTTTTACCCCCGCGAGAGATGCCACGCTCACATAACTACGAACGCGGTAAACGCTTGCAGTGCCTCATCTTATCCGTAAAGAGTGAAACGCGCGGGGCCCCGGTCGTCGTTTCACGAACACATCGCGATCTCGTCGCAATGTTATTTGAACAAGAAGTCCCTGAAATCTACGACGGGCAAGTCCAAATTATGGCAGTCGCACGAGACCCCGGCAATCGCGCGAAAGTCGCAGTTAGAGCGACAGAAGAAGGAATAGATGCTGTCGGCACTTGTGTCGGAGTCAAAGGCATTCGCGTCCGCGCTATCGTCAACGAACTTGACGACGAAAAAATCGATCTCGTCGAATGGAATGAAGACCCAAACGTCTTTATCGCGAACGCATTGGGACGCGTCGTCGTAAAAAAGGTTGAACTCGACGAACAAAGTAGAAGCGCACGCGTCATTGTACCAGACAACCAGCTCTCATTAGCCATCGGGCAACGTGGACAGAACGCTCGCCTCGCTGCAAAATTAACGGGATGGAAAGTGGACATAAAAGGTGAATCCGAAGATGTCGTTTCAATTGCTGAACTCCTCAAACCGGAAAACCCTGAACAGACAACCGACACGCCTAATGAACAACCCGACGAAAATCAACAAGTACAACCGGCTACCGACCCGACAGATTCAACAAATGTTGATCAGGCAGAGGATAGTGAGGTAGATTCGGATACTTTCGAAGATTCGGATACTTTCGAAACCGAAACTGCAGAAGAGAACGTTGAACCGCTTGAAGCAACCAGCGATGATGATTTTGATGTTGAAGACGATTTTGACGTTGAAGATGAAAGCGGGTGAAATTGTTGACACATGTTATTCGGATGTGTATTGGGTGTCGTGGTAAATTTCCGCAACCGATATTGACTCGGTTCGTCGGTCAAAAGGACGGAACATTACAAATCGACAACCAAAAGAAGTTACACGGGCGCGGTGCTTATGTTTGCCGCTCCCAATCCTGTATCCTGAAAGCGTTCAAGTCACCAAGACGCATTAATTCGCTATTACGTGTGCAACTTGCATACCCGGTTATAGAACGATTTGAAAAAACCCTTCTTCGATGGACAAAAGAATCCGATAGCGCAACAGAAAAAAGGAGGTATTCCTTATGAGTAGAGCCCCAAGGCAGCGGCGAAGATCCACGAAAAGTAATCGTGCGGAAAATCATAGACACGGCACGCGAGTCTATGACTTGGCAAAACAACACAACCTAACACCCCAAGAACTTATTGCCCTCTTGAAGAGTCTTGGTGTCAGCGTCAAAAACGATAGGGCAGCCCTTGATCCAGATACCGTCGCATTAATCGAATCCGAATTAACAACTAAATCCGACAAGAATGTTGTACCCACAAATGAAGCATCCGTCAAAAATACCACAAACGGTTTGCGAATCGAGGAAGGTGCAACTGTTGCTGACCTCGCTGAATCACTCGGATTGCAACCATCGGCACTGATTATGCAACTCATGAAATTAAAAGTGATGGCAAATATAAACCAGAAACTCGATTACAAGACCCTCGTCATGCTTGGAGAGCACTTGGGCTTTGAAGCCATCAAAGCGAAAACACTCGAGGAAGAACTGTTAGTTGAGAAGTTAGCCCCCCCTGAATCTTTAAAACCCCGAGCACCCGTTGTGACAATTATGGGACACGTCGACCATGGCAAAACTTCTCTTTTGGACTCTATCCGCCAATCAAACATCAGTGAATCTGAAGCGGGAAATATCACACAACATATTGGCGCGTATCATGTAACCTTAGAAGGCGGAAGCGTCGTTTTCTTGGATACCCCCGGACACGCCGCTTTTACCGCTATGCGGGCCCGCGGCGCACAAGCAACCGATATCGTCGTTCTTATTGTCGCAGCGGACGATGGAGTAATGCCGCAAACTGTTGAGGCTATTAACCACGCAAAAGCCGCTAAAGTACCTATCGTCGTCGCAATTAACAAGATAGATGTACCCGGCGCACGACCCGATTATATAAAACAGCAATTATCAGAACACGAACTCATTCCCGAAGAATGGGGCGGGCAAACAATTTGTGTCGAAACCTCTGCAACAGAGGGTACAGGCATTGATTTCCTCCTTGAAATGCTACTTTTGGAGGCAGCACTCCTTGAACTCAAGGCAAATCCAGATAAACCCGCACGCGGTGTCGTTATCGAAGCAGAAGTCGATAAAGGACGTGGGACCGTCGCAACTGTCCTGGTACAGTCCGGAACGCTAACCGTTGGCGACTTCTTTATCTGCGGTAGATACTCTGGAAAAGTTAGAGCAATGATAGACGACCTTGGCAAACGGATGAAAAAAACCGGACCCTCAACCCCTGTTGAAGTCCTCGGATTTACAGGTGTACCTGAAGCAGGGGATAAATTCTACGTCGTCGAGTCTGAAAAAGACGCACGCGCGATTAGCGAAACACGCCTCGATCAGTACCGAACAGAGAAACTCGGTACAAACAGCCACGTCAGCTTAGAAAACCTATACCAACAAATTCAAGAAGGTGAAATTAAAGAATTAAACGTCGTCCTTAAAGGCGATGTCCAAGGTTCCGTACAAGCCGTCGCCGCATCCCTGCTCGAACTAAGCACTGATGAAGTTAAAATTAACATCATTCACCAAGCGGTCGGCGGAATCACCGAAACTGACATCTTGCTCGCTTCCGCCTCTGATGCTATTGTTGTCGGTTTCAACGTTCACCCAACAACCGAAGCAGTACAAGCAAAGGAAATGGAGGGCATTGATGTCCGCACCTACAACGTGATCTATAACCTCATTTCTTATATCCGATCCGCTATGGAAGGCTTGCTCGATCCAGAAGTTCGAGAGGTCGTCATTGGACGGGCAGAAGTACGGGAACTGTTTAAAGTACCGCGACTGGGGTTAGTCGCTGGCAGCTACGTCAATTGGGGCCGAATCTCTTACAATCAACCGCTTCGTATCCTTCGCGACAATCGCTTGATTCATGAGGGAAAAGTCAATTCACTCCGCCGATTCAAGGAAAATGTAAACGAAGTCCAAGCAAATTATGAATGCGGTATAGGGATTGAGGAATTTAACGACCTAAAAGTCGGCGATGTCCTTGAGTGTTATGTCCACGAAGAAGTCGCACGCACGCTTTCATAGTTGGCTCTGTGCGTCCCATAGCCGATCTCTTTAAACGGCGCGGTTGAAAGCCCGCCTACTATTGCAAACGATACCTAACTTATGCACATCGGTGTTTGTAAATTTCGACTACGCATCCCCGATAGCCAATCGTTGAAAGCGAAACGGAGAATTGTCAAAAGCCTTATCGCTAAACTCAAAAACCGTTTCAATATCGCTATCGCAGAGGTTGAGGCCTTAGATGCACATCAGTTTGCAGTATTAGCTGCAGTATCCGTTTCTAACGATAGCGCGCATCTGAATAAACTCATCTCACACGTCGTTAACTTTGTTGAGACGAATGTTGATGCTGAATTAACAGATTGCGAAACAGAATTCTTTTTCTAATAAACCCCGCAAACCAAAACTTGCTGTTGAGGTAGAAAAACATGGCAGATAATAGAAGGCAAGACCGCGTAGCAGCTCTCATTCAACGCGAACTCAGCGAGATCATCCAACGTTCTGTTAAAGACCCACGTGTCGCGTTCTGTAGCGTCACGCAGGCAGAAGTGTCACCCGACCTGAAATATGTTGATGTCAAAGTGAGTGTTATCGGGGACGAAGCACAGAAGAATAAAGCACTTGCAGGGCTGAAAAGTGCAGCCGGATTCCTGCGCCGAGAAATCGGAAAACGGCTCACCCTCCGCTATTCACCAGAACTCCGTTTCGCTATTGATCAATCCGCCGACTACCTCTTAAGAATAGATGGACTGCTGAAGTCCGTTAAATCAGACGATGAGACTTCCGATAACCAGACCACAGATATGACATGAACACCCTACAGATAACTGGTATGCAAAACTACAGCACACTCCTCTCCGTGTTCGAGCGGTACCATAACTTCGCCCTCTCAACACATATTAACCCTGATGGTGATGCAATCGGGTCAGAACTCGCGCTGTATCTCTTTCTCATCGAGATGGGGAAGTCTGTTAAAGTATTTAATACGGATCCCGTGCCTAAAAACTACAAATTCCTACCCTCTTGGGAGATCATTGAGGGAGTCAAGGCCGTTGATACATATCGTCCAGAGGTACTCGTCGTATTAGACGCAAGCGCGCTCGCGCGAATCGGAAAAACCCTTTCTAAAACTTTACGACCCATACACAAACTCGTTAATATTGACCATCACGCCACAGCGGAGGCATTTGGAGATATAAATCTCATTATGCCCTCAGCCTCTTCTACATCAGAAATTGTCTATAAACTCATTAAACACTCTCAAACACCGATAGGTAAAGCCTGTGCACTCTGTCTTTATACAGGCCTCATGTTTGATACAGGTTGTTTTCGCTACAGCAATACGACGGTTGAAACGCATCGGATCGCAGCCGAATTGCTTGAGATAGGCGAATTCGCACCAGATGAAGTCTATCGGAACGTTTATGAACAACTCCCGGTCGCTAAAATTCGGCTCTTAAGTGAAGTCCTCAGTACCTTACAAGTAACCGATAATAGAAAGATCGCTTCAGTTTATGCAACACAAGCGATGTTACGTAAAACAGGAACCACCCTTGATGCAGTAGAGGGTATCGTGAACCAAATTCAAGCAATCGCCGGTGTCGAGGTCGCACTCTGTGTTTCTGAAATGACAGATCGCAGCACAAAAGTAAGTCTGAGAAGTCAAGGACAGGTTGATGTCAGTCAACTCGCAGCTGAATTTGAAGGCGGTGGACACGCACGTGCCGCAGGTTGCAGACTCGTCACGCCTTATCTCACAGCACTCACAACGCTTGTACAAACTGCACAACGCTATATAGATCGAAGTCCCTCTGAAGATATGGATTGCCGGAAGGATTAAATTACGTGGAAAACGCCAGCAACTGGAGCGAGCCAAAAGTCACTCCTACAACTTGTCGGTTGAATGATATAGCCGAATTCGAGACAGACACGGTTGCCACTTTTGGTGTGTTTGACGGGATTCACATCGGGCACCAAACTGTTATTGATACACTCCTCAAACGTGCCACACAACATCAGTTAATAAGTGTCTTGATCGGCTTTTATCCGCATCCGCTCGCATTCCTTGCCCCCGAACGCTGTCCACCTCTCTTAACCCCACTCTCCAAGCGCGTTGAAACCCTTCAGCAATTGGGTATTGACAGAATTATCATGCTCCGTTTTGACGATCAGATAGCAGCGATGGCTCCCGAAGACTTTGTAGAGCACGTCCTTTTAAAAAAATGTCGAGCCAGACATGTCGTCGTTGGATACGCTTGTCAGTTCGGGAAAGATCGCGCTGGCAATGCACAAAAATTGGTAGACCTCGCCAATGTATACCCCTTTGAAGTTACGATTGTCCCACCCACAGCGATAGACGGCACCCCTGTCCATAGCACTCGAATCAGAGAAGCACTGACACAGGGCGATCTGCGATGCAGTTCACAACTCTTGGGGCGTTACTATTCCCTGATTGGCAATGTCATCCCCGGCGATGGACGCGGGAAACAGATCGGATTCCCGACAGCTAACATAGACACACACGATCAGGTCTGTCCACCTAATGGGGTTTACGCCATCCGAGCAAAGTTGGAAGGACGATGGTTGGACGGCGTGTTGAACATCGGGGTCCGTCCTACATTCAACGACACCACCCTTCAAGTCGAAAGCCATTTCTTCGATTTTGATGAAACAATCTACGGCAAATCTGTAGAAATCTTTTTGATAGAGAAAATCAGGAGTGAACGAAAGTTCCCAAATCCTGAGGCACTCATTCAGCAAATACAACGCGATATCAACACAGCCATGAAAATTCTCGATGAGACTCACCGAGTACCCGAAAACGTCCGTTAGGTATCGGTATGACTTGATAGACGAGTTTAATTTGAATTTGCAACCGATTTGTGGTATTATATACGTATCAAATTTAATACGGATGGGAACGATTTCCCAAACGCAGCTAAGTCGCTATTTCATATAGAGCATCGGCGCCTCACACTGATCTCCCTATGAAATAGATAAAGTTGCAAACTTCTAAACTTGTAATAAGGGGGTGAAGGCAATTGGCAATAGGTGCAGCAGAGAAAAAAGAATTAATCCAAAAGTACCAGATACATCAACAGGACACCGGTTCCCCGGAAGCCCAAGTGGCAATTTTGACTGCGCGTATTCGACAGTTGACTGAACATTTTCGGACACACCGCAAAGATCATCATTCACGTCATGGACTTTACCGATTAGTCGGTAAACAGCGTCGCTTGTTACGGTATCTCTATAAGAAAGACGTTACGCGCTATTACCGT